>DATFMK010000777.1:0-2387 GCA_035267005.1 Balneolales bacterium | reverse complement strand
TTCTGTTTTGATTGCTATGATCGTCGCAAATAATCTTATGGAAGAATTTGTCGATTCTATTACCTATATCGATCTTGGTGCTATTTTTATCCTCGGGCTTATAGCAGGACTCACTGCCGGTATTGTTTTTGGCAGAAATTTATTTGATAAAAAAATATCAATTGATAGATGAATAAATCATACTTATAAATTAATCTTTTTTATTCGCCCCTTATATTATTTCTATCATGATATAAATATTTCATATTTCTTGATATATCACCAAATTGGTAAGATATTAATTGTTTTTGTTGCCACCATTCACTTATTTATATTTTTTTTAAATATATATTTTTATTAATTATAAATATCTTTTAAGATAAGTGTTTTAATATTTGACATTTTAAAAGAAAAGCCATACCCTAATATTACTTACGTTACTATCTTGGTGGGGTTAAAATCCATAACACCCTTATTTAACCCAATTTTAAAATACTGTATTTATTATTTATAACGCCAGGATAACTCAAATATCAAATACTAAATCTTAAGTTTGTTTATCATGACTAAATATTCAAAATTAACAATACCAGTACTTATAATATCAGCTTTATTTATATCGTGCAAAAATGATGTAACTGATAATAGTTCTTCAGTCATTAAAATTAAAAAGTTTGGTTATTACCATAATCAAGCTCTTAAAATGATTTTAAACGATAATAATATTGATATCAATAAACTAAATTTTTCTGGTTTAAAGAATGTGATCATTGAAAAATTGAATAAAAAATATCCAGATAAATTCAATAACAATGATTTCACAAACAATAATAAACTGATGGAAAATGGTTTTATTAGAAGTGAGATTATCAATAACAATGAACCACCTAAGATGAATAAGGGAACCATCAAACATATTCCTGTTGGAACTTATAATTATCAATCTATATTTAATTACATGAAATATAATAATTATATAAGTAATAAATTTTATAAAAGATTGGTATTATTATATCAAAATCAGGATGTTTGGTTCTCACAAAATGATCCTGTCGTATATGCCGAAAATAAGCTATCAATAAAAACTTTACCCAATTCTGACAAGAAATATGCCAGAGCATTTATTTCTATTCTTAATGGATCAAATCAATTTTGGAGTAAAAAAATTAATATAAATAAAACGAATCTACCAACAACTCAGAGTAAAGGTTGTGGTTTAGCTATTGCTGGAGCAGATGGTCTTGGTGGTCTCTATGGCATGCTCGGTGGTCCTGCTTGGTCAATAATCGAAGGTACCATTTTTAGTGGTTTTGCAGTTTTAAATTGCGAATAATAAACAAAATTATGAATATAAAAAGTATAAATCTTGTACCAGTTTATAGCAAAAAAATAAGACTTATATTTTTGTGGTTAATAGTATTAGGGATTTGTCTACTACTTGTTAATTTATTGATCAAATCACAAATTGTTAAAACAAATATTTTACTTTGGTTTATAACATTTGCTCTAACAATAGTGAATTTTAGTAAACTTGGTATTAATGAGAAACATGATCAGCTTGCCCGTTATATAACATTAAAATTGTCTTTTACTTATATAATAGGCTTTTTGATGGCGACCAGTTTTACTGAAATTTTTCTCAAAATAAATTTACCTAGTTTAAAATTATTTACAGTCTTAAGTGGAAATATTGTCTTTATAATATCCCATTATGTTCTCTATTATATTATATCAACTAATAATGCGGAGTTACACGATGAGAGTGTGATAACATTTTTAAAAAATCAAAAACGTTTACTATTACTGTTAGTTATTTTATCAATAATTACATTAATAATTGTGTATATAATATTGTAATTCCAGATGTTAATATTGCTAGATGGCTTTGCAAAGCCATATATTTAATAAAGGATGTATACAAATGATATAATCTATGACAATCACTTCAAGAGAGTATAACGATGACTGAGAAAGTAAATCCTGTAAATTGGTTTGAAATACCTGTTAATGATCTCGATCGTGCCAGGGCATTCTATGAATATGTTTTTGAAATGAAACTCGATCTGAATGAGATGGGCGAAAGCAAAATGGCTTGGTTTCCCATGATGGAAGGTACCGGTACAACGGGAACACTTATCAAAGTTAAGGACTTCAATCCTTCTCATGATGGCACGTTGATCTATTTTTCAGTGGATGATATCGATGAGACTTTAAAAAGAATAACGAATAAGGGAGGTAAAATTCTGACCCCCAGAACAAGCATCGGAGAATATGGGTTTACAGCCATCTTTGAAGATTCAGAAGGGAACAAAATAGCTTTGCATTCTAATGAATAATTATCTTCCCCCTTCCTTTCAAATTGTGAGTTTAAAGTTGAATAGGTAATTTGTATTAAGAGATTGTCTATA
>DATFMK010000776.1:0-6386 GCA_035267005.1 Balneolales bacterium | reverse complement strand
CAAAGCCTGAAATACAAAAAAAGATCCGGTAACAAGAATGATGAGCCCAAGTAAAATTATTTTTCTATTCATATATCCTCCTTAACCCGGATTATTCACCAAGAAATTTTGTTAGTATCAAGGCGAATTTAAAAATGTGCATGAAACGTACAATGGTACGTAGATTAAGCATTTTTAAACTCAACGCAGAGCGCGGCAAAATTTCGCAGCTTTTTTTAGATTCCTCAAATTTGAGGTAAATGTTATTATTTGCAAGATCTTGTTTTTTCAAAATGTTATGTATTGGTTCTCGTAGTATATGTGTATAATTCGGGTTAAAAAATCCAGGTGTATCCAAACATGACGGCTACCACTACATGTATGAAAAGTATGATAAACATGAGTATAGCCAGTGGAATATGAAATATGTGCCAATAGGTAAATATTCGGTGAAATGGTTGTAAAACGGAACGTTGTTGGTCGTTGCGTATTAATTGTCTGACCAGATCTTTTCCTTTGGAAACCTGCTCATCGGTTAACGTTTTCTGTTGGGCAACCTCATACCATTGATGATGCCAGTTTAATCGTCTCAGATCGAACTTAAAAGCCATGATCAATGATGAAAATACTCCCTGAGCTGTGGCCGGCTGCATAATAATTCCGGATTGTGTTATAGCCGATTCCTTCATACCCAGTTCTTTTTCAAGCTGATGAACCAAGTGTGAACGTTTCCGTTCTAATTGAGCAATGGTCAGAAATTGTCCTTCTGTTGTTTTGGGTATCCTGACATAAACATAACGGCCGATAACCCCGCTGGCCACAACAATAATCATGCTCCAAAAGGAAATAGCAACCAACCCGGTTAGCCGGCAACTGGTATGCAAAACCACTAAAAAAGGACCAAGTGTACACAAAAAAATGTGAAAACTTAACCAGTTTCTTAATTTACCGTAGCGATGCATGGATTCAAACCGTTTACGAATACTGTAAATAGCTACACCCACAATCATAAAAAGACTACCAATGACGCCTAAACCATGTCCGATTTCTCCTGACGGCTTAAAAAGGTCATGATCTTTACGGTATGGTCGTTCCTGAACAGGAGTCGTATAATAATGATAACCGGAAATCAACGGTGGCAGGGCAATAGCAAACCATACAACCAAATAAATAGTTGGCATTATCCGGAGCCTGCCGGATGAATTCGTCATAAACGATAGTTATAGAGTTAATAATTGAGTAGGTGAAATATCTTCATACGAAAAACTGTCAACCTTATTTAAAGTAAGAAAGGCAGACAATTATATGAAAATAAAGTCTTTAGGATAACTCTATTTAAATCTGGTCTATATCTAATGTTAATGTGTGAAAGGAAGGTTTAAATACGATTCAAATATATTTGTAATGTTGGTAGATACTAAGAAATGAATGACTAGAATGCAAAAAAATAACCGCAGACTCAAAATATAAAAGGTATGATAATTATGGGATTTATAAATCTTATCTAATGTATTTATCTGAAACGTAATGAATTAGCTTAATATCATTTCGAAATAAAATTATTTAACGTGAGTTCGATATAATACGAGGTATAATATGGGTTTTATTGTTTCACGACCACGTTTATAAGATCTCTCACCCAAAAAAAAGGGATTCGAGATGACGCCTTTGAGTTTTTTTATAAATTTTGCCATTATATATCGCCTCTATGCGTCATTTCGACCGGATGGGAGAAATCTTAAGAGTGAGGTAATCGTTTAAAAACGCTGTATTAAATTGATTGTATCTCGAACTCACGTTATTAAAGTAAAGATGAATAACCGAAGTGACAGGTGACTTATTATTGCCAATTCGTTAGATATGATTTTCAACCATCAGCAGTATCTTTAGGGGGGATGACTATGAATCTGATAAAAGAGGTTGAGGTATCTTCAAGCTGATTATTTTTTGACCCGGAACGGGTTCAGGAGGATTATCAATGGCGAAGGTTTTAATTTCACCATTAGCAGTAACTGAAAATAAGGGGATAGCCTCTCCGTTTTGCTTGCTCCGAAAAGCTTTGAAATCAAATTCTTTAGTAAGATTGGTAGTTTTAAGAACAGCACTATCATCAAAAAGAGATGATAAATTCACAAAAGTTAATCGTTTATCGAATAATATTCGTCCGCTTAGATATCCCGTGATTTCACGTTCCTTGTCCGGATGTTCAGCCGCGGGAGCTAATTGGAATACATTCGATCGGCCAAAAATATCTGCAAAACGTAATACGGCGAGAGAATTTACTTCGTCATTAGAAGTCATGGCTAATAAATGACCGATTCCATCCAGATTCAATTCGTCCAGAGCGAATTCATCAAGAACATTGCCATAGTAAGTTGGTAACCCATTTAACCGTGCCTCGCTGATATTTTTCCAGTTTGTATCCGCCAGAACCACTTTTACTCCCTGTTTTTGTAATATCTGACCGATTTTTTGTCCCCATTCATGAGCGCCTAAAACCAGAAATCCTCTTGGCACCGGCTTGGCCACCCCTAACCAGCGCGCAAGGGGAGACGCTGCCAATCCGTAAATGGTTACGGTTCCGATGATTACGACAAAAGTATAAGGTATCATAAGTTCTGCAGTGGAGTAACCTCGGTTCACTAACTGAAAAGCGAATAAAGAAGAAACCGCAGCCGCTACGATACCTCGGGGAGCCATTCCTACAAGAAAAAGACGTTCCCGCCAATTCAGTTTGGAGTTGATTGTAGACAGATAAACCGTGGCGGGCCTGACAACCAAAATGAGAAAAAACAGAAAGCCGATACTCCCCCAGCTGATGTGTTCAATATCCTGAAGTGTCAATCTTGAAGCCAGAATGATAAATAGGAGAGAGATGAGTATGACGCGTAGATTCTCCTTAAACTCGATAATGTGTTTTACATGAACATCGCGTTGATTGGCAAGTGCAACGCCCATTACGGTAACCGCAATTAATCCGGATTCTTGTTGGAAAAGATTTGAGGCCTCAAATACGCTGACCACCATCATCAAAGAAATAGGATTATGGAGGAAATCGGGGATTAGATGCTTTTTGAGCATGTAATAGATGATAACAGCACCAGCGATCCCGATCAATCCGCCGAAAAATATCGTTTTGAATGTCCCCCAGACAGCGACTCCAATTCCGGATTGGCCGCCATCGATTATAATCACTTCAAAAACCAATACCGCGATCCCGGCACCGATCGGATCATTAACGATTCCTTCCCATTTCAATACGGAACCCACTTCGCCCGACGGACGTACCTGACGCAGAAGCGGGATGATAACGGTTGGTCCGGTGACAATAAAAATAGCACCTAATAAAATGGAGAGGGAAAGATCGAATTTAAGGAAATAATAAGCACCAATAGAGCTGAGCACCCAGGTGACAATAACGCCAATCGTTATCAAATTCCGGACGACATCACCTATATTTTTAAGTTCTGAGAACCGGAGGCTGAGTCCGCCTTCAAACAGTATAACCGCAACGGAAAGCGAGATAATAGGAAACAGTAAATCTCCAAATAAATGATCGGGTTCGATAATTCCGGTAACGGGTCCGGCTACAATACCAACCAGTAGCAGCAGAAGAATAGCAGGAATTTTAAACTTCCATGCCAGCCACTGTGCGGCAATTCCGAAGAATATGATCAATACAATTCCAAGTACCAGGCTCTCTGTCATCGATTATGAATTAGGATAAGAAGTAAAGACAATAGTCCACGATATAACATGTATCACATCATGTTATACCTACTAATAGTATAATCTAAAAGAAAATCCGAAGAAACCGAATGTTGTGGGATCAGCGAATAAATTTCGTTTATAATAAATGAGACCTGGCAGGTTTACAAAACCTGCCAGGTCTATATCCGCATTTCTCTTTGAAAAATTCTGTGGTTAAAATTTCCGATAAAAATTATGCTAACGTATCATTCAATCGTTCCAGGATCTCGTCAAAATCCAGGCTGGCTTCCGCGCTTTGTTCCATATCACGGAAAGTGAATTTACCGGTTTTGAGCTCATCTTCCCCAACAATGATACTGAAACGTGCCCCTTCCCGGTCAGCATCTTTCATTTGCGATTTCATCGATCGCGCGGCATAATCCATGGTACAGGAGAAACCGGCGTCACGAATAGCTCCAACATGTGTGAGTGCCCATTTACGAGCTTCATCTCCGTAAGTGACAATGTAGATATCAACATCCGGAGTTGCACCCAGTTTGATATTCAAGGCGTCACAGGCGATGAGTAGCCGTTCCATACCGGCAGCAAAACCGACCGCCGGCGTTTTTCGACCGCCTATTTCTTCAACCAGAAGGTCATAACGTCCACCGGCACCAAGTGCATCCTGGGAACCAAGATCCGGACTGACCAATTCAAAAGCGGTCTTGGTGTAATAATCTAATCCGCGTACAAGATGGGGATCTTCTTCATAATGAATGTCAAGATCCTCGAGATAAGATTTAACCTGTTGATAATGTTCTGCACAATCCTCATTCAGATAATCCGTAATCACCGGGGCTTCGGAGATAATATGTTGATCTTCTTCTTCCTTCGAATCGAGTATTCGCATTGGATTAGTCTCGAATCGTTGCTGAGAAATCTTACTCATTTTGGTAAGATGGGGACGGAGATAATCCTGTAATATCGTTTTGTATCGCTTACGGCTTTCCGGATCACCAACGGAATTTAATTTCAAGGTAAAATTCTTCAAACCGATTCTTTTGTAAACGGAAATCATAAAAGCGATGATCTCTGCATCAGCAAGAGGGTGAGCGCTCCCCAAAATTTCGGCACCGAATTGATGAAATTGGCGCTGTCGTCCTTTTTGTGGACGTTCGGCCCGGAACATGGGTCCCATATAAAACAATTTCTGTGTTCCTCCCCGCTGTTCCAGGTGATGTTCGATAAACGCCCGCGCAACCGGGGCCGTACCTTCGGGGCGCAATACGTAATGGTCATCACCGCGTTCAAAAGCAAACATCTCCTTTGAGACGATATCCGTCAACTGACCCACGCCACGTGCGATGAGCTCGGTTTGCTCCATGATAGGAGTGCGAATCTCATGAAAATGAAAGGACTTAGCGGTTTCACGAATTATGTTTTCTACAGATTGCCATTTTTCAACTTCGCCCGGAAGAATATCGACCATTCCGGTGTGGGTGGTAAATGTTGGTTGCGCCATGAATTTTTACGTCGTTATAAATATTAAATGATAGCTATTTAATCGATTTGAACGTGCTAAAATACGAGTTTTACGGGAGTCTCCCAATTTCATCAAAGATCTATTATGAAAATAAGAATTTTGTTGGGACTGCACCCCTAAATCCTCTGAAGGGGACTTGCTGCTTATTGCCAACTTTTAGTTTAATGAGAGTTTGAAATAGAATCTTTTTAAAAAAGCGTATGTAAATAATTACTTCACTCTTAAGATTTCTCTCTCCGTTCGAAATGACGCGAATGGACGTAGATGATTTAGATGGTTAACAAATATCTATCACTCAAAGGCGTCATCTCGAACCGGCTTTTTGGGTGAGAGATCTTCTAAACGTAGAACATAATTAATTTATGTTTATACCTCTAATTATATCAAGTTCACGTTAATTTAACTATTGATAGAAATGTTATTTCATTAAGCAAGGCTTGAAACATTTAGTAATTACTTATTTCTCCTTCAGGGGATTTAGGGGTGTCATTCCACTTTATACAAGAAAATCTGCCATGGAGAATTCATTTCCATAAACTTCTTTAGAAAACGCAAGTGATCATCGGATGGATGAGCGATTTTTACAGCTGACAAAATGTATTGCCCTCCCATATTTTTCATCACCTGGGTGTTTAAATCAAGATGCTTGATAACCATATTCCGGTTTTTAGTGATCATGAATCCATCATTAGCTAAATCACTGACCAGCAGGTAACAACGGCTGCCCCAGTCATCATAATAATGTTTCAGCTTTGGACTTTTGGCCAGTTCCGGTGCGATGATCTTTCGGAACCGTTTTTTGTAGGACAGCAGATAATTGTTCTGATAACTCCCAAGCGTGTAAAATCCATTGAATTGTGCGATGCTCGGATGAAATCCAATGCAGCCTATCCGGTAATCTTTTTGCGGTTTACCAATGTAATCTGCAATCTTCCTGAACAATTTGGAAGAATAGAATTCACGATATGAAATGACATTGGTTGGCTTCTGATCAATTTTGGAAATTAAAATTTTCGCGTTTGGGTAAATGATATTGTAAACCGAAGTATACGAAGGTTCGAAAGGTTTATTAAATCCGATGACAAATAAAAACTGTATGATGAAGCTTCCGTAGATAACTTTTTTACTCCATTTGTATTTAGAGACAGCAGCGAGTGAGAAGGCGAAAACCAAA
>DATFMK010000775.1:0-5582 GCA_035267005.1 Balneolales bacterium | reverse complement strand
TGCTGTCATTTCCGCCTCTGCTCCTGTTCCGTCGGCCGGGCAAGCCTTGCCGGCGGCTTCCCGCTGCTGATCATGTCCCATGGGTGGTCGATGTTTCAGATCTCTTTCACCTGCTGTTTTGTCAGGGTTTGCCATTTTGTGGAACATGGTGCGGTCGTATTTTTCACAAGGACCGTCTGGCAATGATCCTGAAGAACGGTTTTTATCTTTTCTTCGGAGAGAAGCACGGACAGATCGGGAGCGATGATTTCTCCTTCCGTGCTTTGAACCCTGTCCACAAGGCCGTCTGCCAAAAGGTCCTTGACAGAAATCGTTTCACCGGCTTTTCCGTAATGAAGCCACCCCCTGAACCTTCCGTCGTTACCGGTGAGCCTGAGCCCGGTCCCTGCCAAGGCGCCCACGATGCCCTGGCCGGTCCCACCGTGTTCCGACAGGTGAACGCCCAGTTTCTCTGCAATCGAATACGCCGTCGATTTTTCCAGCACTTCAGTTTTTGCCCGCCGGCCGAAGGCGGTCAGAATATCCGTGTTCAAAACATGGCCCAGGTCCACGACACAAAACCCGGGATCCGAACCCTCTGCGCTTTCTGTTTCCAGAAACCGCATGCCAAAGGCGATAAGGCCATCGTAACGGTGTTTATCGATTTCAGCCTCAAAACACATGGCACTGTTGTGGGAGGTATAGGGGATATCTTCATGGACAAAGAGCTGGTGGCGGGTTATCCTGGAGCATGTTCCCCATCGCATTTGTTCGATTTTTTCGATCATTATCTGGGCCAGCCGGCCCGTACCCCGGCTTTCAAGGCTGTCCGTATCATCAATGGCGATTATTAGTTTCATTTTATTTGATCCGATAAAATATTGTTAAGGACTTCTATTTCGTATGGTTTGGTGGCAAAGTCAAGAGAGACATTGAAAGCCCGGATAAAAAAATCTAAAAATGACCAAAAATAACCATGGCGAACAGAGTTTGGGGGGTTGCTTCTTTTTAACAGGATGAGGCATGTTGGTGAATTTTCTGAGCTTATGGGCCTGGGTGTTCATAAAAACGATATGGACGGCCAGCACGTCTTTTCCTTCGAGCGTGATCGTATACATCCGTTTCGTCGCATTCAGTTGTTCAACCTTTTCAAATGAGTCCCGCAACATTACGGCTTGCCGCCTCCGTAGAAACCTGCAATGATGGCTTTTGCAATTTTAGAGCAGTTTAGTATTAATTCGATCACCTAAAAGATGCTTCTTGACAACACAAAGCTTATGATGTATGTATTAATACAATTAATTGTTTTAATATGTACAAAAAATTGTATTTAAGAGTACAATAAATGGAATATAGGCTCAACAAACGGACATTAACAGACTTGTTGGGGCAGTGGAATGCGTTTTTAAGGCGCAAAGTCCATCTGATTGCCTGCGGCGGAACCGCCCTGACCTTGATGGACATCAAACCATCAACTAAGGATGTTGACTTTTTGGTTCCGGTTGAGCCGGAGTACCGGTATTTGATTAAAACCTTAAAGGATTTGGGCTATCAGCAGCAAACAGGGGCCGGTTGGCACAAAAGTGGGAACCTGTTTGTATTTGATTTGTTTGTGGGTAAACGTATTCATACGACGGACTTAATGGCATCTCCCCTGGGAAAGGGGAATCACACGCTGTTTAAGGAATTTTCTCATCTTTATATCGGCATCTTAAATCCCTATGATCTGATCGCCAGCAAACTTTTTCGCGGGACAGCGGTCGATTTTGAAGATTGCCTGATGCTGATGAAATCACGTAAAGAAAGCATCGATCTTACGCGGGTTGAACAGCATGTTAAAGAGCTTGCAAGTTACGACATCTCAGAAAAACGGATCATCGAAAATCTAGAGGATTTTTTAAATATAGTTAGAAAAGAAGGGCTTTATGGTTGATCAAAAATTAATGGACAACTTAAATCAACTGGGATTTCCTCTGATGGAAGCCCAGGCGGAAGTTGATGCCAATAAAACCCTGGCCGAGGTCGTTAAAAGCAAAGACACCCGACTGTGGGAGGGATTTGCCGTCTTGCTGGCCAATGCCGCCCGGGACTATCATTTTGATTACGAACAGGTCCAAAGGCATTTTACAAAAAAAGAGGAGTTGGAAGATTTTAAGTCCTTGCTGTTATTATCATTGGCGCTGTATCAGTATTACCATCTGTCGTTTGCCTGGTCGAACCAGTTAAAAAAAACCTTATCGCCGGAAGAGTCCGCCCGCATGAAAGAATTAAAACATCTTTTAGCCCATGGGAATGAGGTCCGCCTCGGCAACAGGCGTCTTGACCCATTCAGGCTGAAACAGATGTTCAACAATTATTTTGAAAAAGATGCTGAAAAGTCGAGGCAGCTAAAACAGAAGCATGAGGAGCTGTCACTTGAATACGCCCTGTCGCAATTGTTTTCGCCAAAACAAAAGGAGTTGTTCCAAAAGAAATTGAAAGGCGAATTGTTAACTAAAACCGAAAAAGAATATTTTTCCCGCACCGTAAAAAAGAAGGTCGCCGCCCTTGCCAATCCGGAACTCCATCGCCTTGCCCAGAAATTAATGGAATATTGATCTTAACCTGTGGGCGCAATTTTATCCTGAGCTTAAAAGCCCGTTAAAAACCGATGAACTGTTTGAAGGATTCCACTGTTCAAAAATACATCCGATGCGGTGAAATTTTATTGGATTTAATAATATGCGTTGGATGATTATCCGTTGAAAGTCAGACATATTGCAGATTTTCGAGGCGGATGATATTTTTACATTAATTTAAAATATCTGCATGTTCTGCACGAACGTCTCCCGACACTGCACTCTGACATCTGACACCTGACTTCTGGCCTCTGTCCTTTATTCTCCGCACCACGTCCCCATGCTTAAACGAAATAATCACAAAAGAGTTATATGGTATGTCTTTAATCTGCTACAATGTGTCAATTTTGTAATATCCTTGACATGTTGGGAAGATTATGAGAAAGAACAAATCGAAAATAAATTCTATTATCAACAGGTTGCCTCATAATTCTTTTCGGGTTTCTTTCCTGGTATCTCGCCTGCTTTTACCTGCTGTTAATTCAATTTTGGCTTGCCCTGGTACTTTGACAATTCGATCCTTTCCACAATCCTGAAACAAAGGGAGTGCATATGTTAATATTCTGAACCCCACTTTTCAAATAGAGAGGTGGGGTTTTTTATTTTATTTGATACCGATTAGATATCACAACAAAGGCACTATAAAATCTGAAATTACAGTAAAAATGTCAGGTTAAAGTTTGGTTGAGTAAAATATCCAGATCAATGAAAACAAATTGAGTGGGAGGCATTATGAAATTATTAAAAGTATTAAGTAAAGTTAATCAAATTGAGAAAATTTCATTTCTAAAAATCCTTGACTCATTTTGTGCTGAATCCCGAAAAATTACACCTCAAATCGATCAAATTCTTACCCAAAGCGCGAATCAATTAAAAAATGTAGACGATGCCAATATCGTAAAACTTTTCAACTTGCTTAAAGATAAATACGAATCACATATTGAAAAGAGAATTAAGTTCAGTAACTATCAGCTTGATATCATAATTGAGATATTTGTGCGTGATGGGAACCAAATGATGTCGAGAGAATGGTTTAATAAATTGTATAATAAAGCTGTAGAAAACCTCAAATCAAATATCAAAACTATATTGGTACAAATAGACAAAGAAAATTTCGATTTATCGCAACAAAGAAAAAGAGATTATACTATTTATCGAGATTGTGTCAAAACAGCCTATGAAAACGATCTTTCTATAAATAGGGATCAACGTTTATCATGGGAAGAAAAGACCGTTTTGTACACCTTATCCAAGAGCCTTGGACTATCAAATGAAGAAGAAAGAAGTATAGCTTTTTCCGTTGTCCCTTTGGAAAAACATGATGTCGATGACATCATTGGCGAGCTAAAAGAGGCAGGAATAATCTTTTATAATCGGAAATCGAACACTTTATTTGTTCCCGATGAAATTATTTGGATGCTTAGGGATATCTTAGAAATTGAAATACCAAACAAATACTTAAGGCGTATTCTGAGACATCTCACCGATCCTGAGATAAACCTCATTGCCAGAAGACATAATATTGATAGAAAACTTAGCAGGAACGATAAAATTAAAGAAATAATAGAGCAAGGTATGAATGTTACACACCTTCTAACAGATAGTATGTTTTCAGAGAAAACAATGAAAGCAGATAGAGCAAAAAGAATCCAAAACTTAATGGTGAAAGACCTTGAAATTGAACTTCCTGTATTTGGAAGGTCTTTAGAGGATAAAGTTGAAAATCTTATTAAGCACTTCAAGGAATTAGAAAAAGATGACAAGGCATCTCTTTCCCGTGATGGTTTTGATACCTATTTGAAACAACTCGAAGAATCCGTCGCTGAAATTAATAATAGAATCAAAGAAGAATTTGAATTACAGGATGAAGATGTAATGTCTTCTGAAGTTTTAACAGACTACAATATTGGTCCGCGCGATGTCAGTTATTTGATGACACGAAAAGAGCTTGTTGATTTCTGTAAAAAATATGGCATCAAATCAAGGGGTAATCTTGTTTATAACATTATAAACAGCTTTAGGAATATCACGGATCTTTACTTAGAAAACTTTGAGTGTGTCGGCTGTCGTGATATTCAGACTCTAAAGGAAAAAGGTCTATCCGTAAGGGAAAATGAGCTTGGATCTCTCTATGAAAAACTAACAAAAGATATATTTAAAAAACTTGGTTTCAATGTTGACGAGAAGCTAAGGATAGAACTTAATACTCCAAGGGCCAAAATGGACATTCTCCTCAACTTGGGTGGCAAGAACATAATTATTGTTGAATGTAAATCCATAAAGGACAAAGATTACAATAAATATACCAACGTTTCACGCCAATTGAAATCATATCAAAACGCATGCAAGAAAAAGGGATACCACGTCAGTCAAGTAGTAATCGTATCTAACGAGTTTTCGGAAGATTTTATCAGTGAATGTGAGTATGACTATGAACTGAGCATTTCTCTTATTACGTCCGACGGTCTTGTAAAAATACTCGAGGGTTTAAAAGAATCAACTCTCACAGAACTCCCTGTACGCCTACTTTTAAAAGACGGGATATTAAACGCAGATAGGATTGTTAATGTATTAAACCGGTAATCGCTTATATACAATTCATAAATGAGATCTCGGTGGGAGGAGATTAAATTGACAATTTTCAAAAATAAGATCTATTTAACCTGATGCCAGAAAAATATGATATCTGCATATCAACTGTTGTTGTGAATGGTTTAAAGATGGCAAGAAAACACACGTTTTTAAAAGATTCCATTTTCTACTATACTCTCGATATATCTCAGGTTGACCTATTTGATGGTTTATTAAATATGTATCAGGTTTTTTAGATCTGGAATTATGATGCAGCATCATGATTCCCATAATAAGAGCAAAAAGATGCATTTATTACAGTTTTGTATTAATTTGCCGCTCATCAAAAATGAGCATAGCAGATTAATATTACTAGACATATTGGCTTTTCTTTCAGTTGTTCATTATTTTGGT
>DATFMK010000774.1:0-3806 GCA_035267005.1 Balneolales bacterium | reverse complement strand
GGATGACGGACCTAAAACCTACATTTCCGGCAAGAAATTTTTCAGAACGATCGAATCGCGAGCACGCCATTACGGTCATCTGATTGGCGTTGAATTCGGAGAACCTTTTCTCTACCATGGCGGTCCCGTACCCCTGCACGATTTAAAATTTCTGATGAATTCCAAACCGATGCGATAAAAAAGCTCACTACATAACGTAGGGATGCTGCATGCAACATCCCTACATACTTCATAATATTTCTTTAAATGGTAATGTCTTATCTGCTAAATTCTGTGGCTAAAAAATTCTTTACTTTTTCCCGGATCGATGTTTTTCTGAGATATTCTCTTTCAACCGTTTAAGAACATAGGAATGAATATCCGGATTACCGGTCACGATGCGTTTACCGAATAACCAGTCATCTCCTCCATTCCAGTCGGTAACAATCCCTCCTGCTTCCCGGATTATTAAAGCACCTGCGGCAACATCCCAGGGTGATAATCCATATTCGTAAAATCCTTCAAAACGGCCAGCGGCAACCGAGCATAAATCATATGCCGCACTACCGGGACGTCTCACGCCCTGTGTTTCATACATAAAAACTTTAAAGAGGTCCAGATATTCATCTACCAATTCCAGATCACGGTATGGAAATCCGGTACCGAGTAATGATTCATCAGCTTTTGAATAATTTGAAACCGAGATTTTTTCTCCGTTCAAAAAAGCACCTTTTCCCTTTTCAGCCGTAAACATCTCACCGTGAGTCACTTCATAGACGAGTCCAATTTTAGCTTCCCGATACTCATACAAAGCAATCGAAACGCAATATGCCGGGAAACCATGTGTAAAATTGGTTGTTCCGTCAATAGGATCAATAATCCATACCCGATCTTCGGACAGGGTATTATCGGAAGCTGTCTCCTCGGCCAAAATCAAATCATCAGGATACGCATCTTTTATCACAGAAATAATTTTCTCTTCAGATGCGACATCGGCTTTCGTCACTAAATCATGACGCCCTTTATATTGCACATTTAACGAGCGATGTTGATCATTAAACGATTTAATAACTTTCGTGGCATCTTTCGCAGCAGCTACAGCAATTTCTAAATCTTTTGAAGACATATTGATTACTTTAAACTCTTTCTACAATATTTTGATTACTAATTTTAGTGTTCCCTTTATTCTGAATTAACTTATTTGATCATCAGTGGGTTCCTCATTATCCGGTTCCGGGTCAGGAAAAAGTTCATCGGAAGGATTCGTTTCAAGACGGGTGCGTTCTCGAGTGACATCCCTTAGCAGGTTATTCATTTCCATTTTTTCACTACCAGATGCCATCAGATAATCCGCACCAAATTTCTCATTCAATCGATCCAGATAGTGTATTTTAAGCGTTTTCAAAGCACTTTTAGCCGTTTTATAAGGATTCGAATCTTTCACAACCTGTACACCGGTTCGCTTCGCACTTTTCTCACTAACTCCGTAGGCATCCATAACAATTTCACTGACTAATGCCGGATATGGCGGATCGTAACTCATATAGACTTCAACAGATATCTCCTGCCCTTTTTTATACCGGTTGATCAGATCTTCAAAAAACATACTCAGCTGATCGTTCTCAAAATGATCCGCATTGCACAGATTACCAATATATTCCACCATTTTGCGACCATATTCAAGCATCAGTCGAATGACCTCTTTTTCAAATGGATCCATTCTTTTTTGAGTGGGTTGTTCCGGTTTTTCATTTGTTACAGGCGTTTCTCTACCATCAGGAATTCGATTGGACTCCGGATTATTTTGGGAATAATTATTAATATCATTATTACTAAAAGCCTTATTATTGTCGTTATATCGACGTCTCCTTTGTTTTTCTTTGGCTTCATTGCGTTTCACAGCCGCAAGCTCTTTTCCCAATTCTTCAAAAAGGGCCCGGTCTCCAACTTTTACTTTTTGGTTCAAGTGAAGAACAAAAGTCTCCCTGGAAACGGCATCAGGAATATGAGCGATGCTGTGTAAAATCTGGCTGATCATCTTTTTTTTATGAACAGGATTTCCATCCCAATCATTATTCTGTTTATCCCTGTCTACTATAAAAGAGACAAAATCCATGGATTCTTTCTTCTTGTACTCTAAAAAGGAATCTTTCCCAAATTGCTTAACAAATGAATCAGGATCATCTCCTTCCGGCAGCTGCAGAAGCCGAACTTCCAGTCCTTCTCGTAATGCGATATTTAATCCACGCAACATCGCACTTTGTCCGGCATTATCCGAATCATAAATTATGAGGAGCGTATCGCCATAACGGTGAACCACCCGCATTTGCTGAGGCGTTAACGCCGTTCCCGAAGTAGAAATAACATTCTTTATTCCCGCCTGATGCAGAGACAACACATCGGTATACCCTTCCACCAAAATGGCTTCTTTTTCTTTACGGATTTCGTTTTTGGCTACCTGAATACCGTAAAGCACTTCACTTTTATTATAAACCAGCGTTTGCGGGGAATTGATATATTTGGCACTTTTAGCTTTCCCGATCACCCTGCCACCAAACGCAATCACTTTACCGGATGGATTAAATATGGGGAACATAACCCGGTTACGAAACGTATCGTACGCTTTCTCCCCGTTTCTCCCGAATTTGATCAAACCGGCTTCCTGCAGATATTTTTCTTTGATTCCCGCACTTTGCGCCGATTCTAATAGACCGCGCCATTCATCCGGAGCAAATCCCAATCCATATTTTTTAATCGTTTGCCCGGTGAATTTTCTGTTCTTTAAATAGGCTCGTGCTTTCTCTGCGTCTTCCCGCTCAATCAGAGAACGATAAAAAAACAAACCGGCAAATCGGAGTGCGTGATAAATGCCTTCTTTCAGATAATTCTGTTCATCATATTCCGGTTCTTCCTCTTGTGGGATGAAAACGCCAAACCGATCGGCAAGTTCGCGAATAGCTTCGGTAAAGCCGACCCCTTCCATCTCCATTACAAAATTAAAAACATCACCAGCCGCACCGCATCCGAAACATTTATAAATACCTAATCGCGGAGTTACATGAAAAGAAGGCGTTTTTTCGTTGTGAAACGGACATAATCCGACAAAACCGCTACCCGAGCGTTTAAGTTTTACATAATCGGACACCACATCAACTATGTCAGCCGCTTCGCGAACTTCCTCTTTTTTTTCGTCTGCTATCATGTTTAGCTATAACTTACGGGTATAAACTTTCGATTAAAATTATTTAATCATTAGCCTTCTCATAATTCATTCTCAAGATAAGAGTATACAAGAAAAAAATTAATATGTAATTCCAGATCTGTCCAAAACGTTAATAAAAAAGCTATTGCAATGCCCAACTATTTTGGGCTTTTCATGGTTACGTGAATAATTCGGGTGGGCGTTTCTAGTCTTTCTTAGATGGACCCACCATTTAGGTGGAGCCCATCAACAAATGTTTGTTCCTCATGATGTCACTTACGGTATCGATTTTTAAATGGAATCGTCCCAAATTTTAAATCCAAATGTTGGAACTATCATCGATGGGCTCCACTCCATGCTTTTCCGGAGTGGGGTCCATCTACCTCTTTGTCAAACCGGATCTGAGAACGCCATCGGTTTTCATACCGCCATGAATAATAAATTATTCACAAACGATTTTAGGGCGTTTTATTTCATTGGGGGATTGATCGTTCAAATATTAAATAATCTGTCCTAAATAAACCGATTAAGCATTATTTTTTAATCTCAAAAACGTTTTGGACAGCTATGTTGGTGAATAATCCGGGTTATTGCGCCAAGTTAAGCCCATGAAAGGGGGATTAAC
>DATFMK010000773.1:0-2989 GCA_035267005.1 Balneolales bacterium | reverse complement strand
CATGGTCGTCTGTGAAATTCATTTGACAGATTAGGCTAAAATTAGGATGTTGAAAATGAACTGTCCTAGGTACCTTGCGACCGGATATAGCGTCTGAGGGTGACAATAATTGCATAGTGAAGATCATTCGGCGCGTCTGATCCGTGATACCGGTGAGGTTTTCGGTATCAGTTGCAGTGGTTTCTTGGGTATCAATCAACCCCTATCTGATTTTTTTTTTGCTGATCACCGTAATAATTGAGCCGACTTATTTTCAATGATGTACCGGATTCCTTCAGCTCCATAAAAATTTTACCTGAATTCCGCTTCCATTGGGTCCCACCGGGCAGCCATTCTAAAAAAAATCTTCCCTCGATGTTTATCGTACCATGTTCGTCATCATATTTAAATTTTTGCAACTCAATCCGGTAATTTATAAATTCGATGACTTCAAAATTACGGCGATATTTTGGTAGCAGTTTATGAAAAGGCTTGTCGTTTTCCTTGGCATTCGGAGCAAAGAAGGTCGAAAAATGATCCAAATCCTTCGTTTCGTATGTATGGCAATAAATTTCCAAAAAAGATTCTAATCGCTCTCTCAGGTATAGACGGTTACGAAGATCGTCCTCCTTGTTTACTTGCCCCGAACCGGCCACTTCGGTGTCCGGCGCTTGCTGTGTTTTGGTTATAGGGTCTAAATCAGGCTTTATCAAAGGAGCCTGCGGCTGGGGTTTCTCAACAGCTGATTGCTGGGGTTGGACATCTATCCTTGATTTAGAATCGTCCGCCGGATCAGTACTGATTATTTTTTCGATTTTAGGCTCAAGGCGGACTATTTGGATATCCGCTTCCTGGCGCTCTATTTCCGCAAGATATAGTTTCTTTGCCACCGATTGTGGAGGTTGAACATCCTCCCTTGCCTTTGAATCGTTCGCCGGCGGTGCACTTATCACCCTTCCGGTTTTGGGCTCTAAATGGACTTCTTGAATATCCGCCTCCAGCCGCTCTTTTCCCGAAAGCTTTAACTTTAGGGCTAAACGGCGGGATAGCATTTTAAATTCTCTATCTGTTGATTCTTTTTCTGTTTCAATTTCAGATAATACCAAAGGTGTTTCTTCGATATCGGCACCCGTTTTCTCGGGAAATATCTCAGTTACTTTCTTTTCCGAGGTAGACGGACTTGTTATTTCAGTATCCGATCTGATTTGCCTAGACTCACTGTTAACATCCACATCTGAAAAACCGTCAACAGCCGAGGATTTAACTGAAGATTCATCAGCAGTCGGTGGGCTTTGATTGTCCGATAAAATAATTTTTTCATCAAGCTTGAGTTCGTCTAGCACGTAACCGTCATTAGATAATTCTGCCCGTTTTCCCTCTGTTTGAATTGATTTTTCATCTTCATTTACAGACAATAGTTTGTTTATTTCAGATTCATTTCCTTTTTTCTGTGTGATATTTAAAGCGGATGGTTCACTTTGCACTGAGGTTGATTTTTCCTGATCAAGGTTGCTGTTCGCCCAGGACAACAGGGATGATTTGAACTGATATATAAAGTATATCCCTACAATAACTAAAATTGCTAAAAACGCAGGTAATATGGCTGTTCGGGCCGCCGGACCTATCCTGATTTTCAAATCACTTAAAAGCGTTTTCTTGATTTCCTTATATTTTTCATTGAATTCTATTGTTGCAGGGCCCTTGGAGCCAGGAATATCATTAAGATAATCGATACCTTCTATTTCTCTTTTGATGCCGCCAATTTGAAGATCTTTACCGCATTTAATTATCAAATCCTTGTCAATGACATGGGTTGCGCTGACGCATCCGGCCATCATCGCCCGATCGCAGACGTTGACCACCATTCTTGGATAACCTGCAGAAAATTGATAAATTTCATGATAAGCCCTTGAACTGAAAATTTCAGCCTCTGTGCCCGCCACCTTAAGCCGATATGAGATAAGTTGAACTATTTCATCTTCTTTTAAGGGCTTTAGATGAAAATGAGCGTTGATGCTCTGTTTTAACGCGCTGTTTTGTTTTTCCTGTAAAATTTTATTGAATCCTGATTGTCCGACAAAAAATATGCTCATAAGCTTGCTGCCGGCCTTCTCAATGTTTGAAAGCGTCAATATTTCTTCGATAAGATCTTGATTTATCCTATGGGCATCATCAATAATTAAGTTGACGTTTATATTTTTTTGATCGGCTGCGAGTAAGAACCCTTTGAAACGGGTTAAAAAAGCCCCTTTACTCTTAAACATTACGTTCATATCGAATTCTAGTGACAGCCAGTTGAAAAAATCGAGCTTTTCAAGATCAGGATCCGTCACGGTTGCGACGATTGTTTTGGATTCAATTTCGGCTAAAAGTCTCTTGGTAAAGGCGGTTTTTCCTGTACCTGCATCCCCGGTAATCAGAAAAAACCCTTTTTTATCGAGATAATTCTGCTTAAAATCAGCCAAAGCCTCTAACTGTTTTTCGTTTAACCAGGTATATTTTGGATCTACCGACTGACTGAAGGGCGTTTCTTTTAAGTTATAGAAGGAAGTATACATTTGGTAAGTAATCCCAGGAATTTCCTAATTTATGAAATCAATGCCCCCTGATCAGGGATGGAAATGAAGAAGTATCCTAATATTGTGCACGATTTTGGCTTTATTCAAGACTCGTCAACTGGCGCTTGTGAAAGATTGCGCTGGTGTCTGATGAAATATTTTACGATTACAATAATTTAGAAGATAAACCCATTAAATCGGCAAGATTGGAAAATTAATAAGAAAACCAAGACGCTTGCCAGATCCCATTACCTTATATCACAATAATTGCCGCATCTACAACTTCTTCAGCAATAGATTCCTTTCTTTTTGATAAAAGTTTTTTTCAACCCGGAACGTTAAACTCTGAACCGCTGAACCTAGTTTCTGTACCTTCGTGCTCTATGGTGCTGAACTTACAACATATCTTTATATTCTGACACTTATATTGATAATAATCAATTTGTAATAAA
>DATFMK010000772.1:0-3072 GCA_035267005.1 Balneolales bacterium | reverse complement strand
GCAGTTACCTCTGAATAATCATGTTGTGTAAGATTGGTACATGATGTAAAAATTATCAGAAATACCATTACAGCTCCAACCAAACTATTCAATCGAAAATGTGTTAAAAACTTTATGCTTTTCATAATGATAATCTTCATTTATAATCTCTATTAAAATGTTAGGTTTATACCTAATGTGAAGGTGCGTGTAGTTGGGTATTTATCCCTTGCATCTACACCCGGAGCCAAAGCATTTGGGTTATTACCACTTGTACCCGTGCCTGTTGTAACTTCAGGATCCATTCCGGAGTAACCAGTTATTGTGAAGAGGTTATATCCTGAAACATAGATTCTGGCTTTTTGTATTTCACTAATTTTATTAACATTGAAGGTATATCCTAAGGTGATTGTTTGAAATTTCCAGTAATCACCGTTTTCGATATAGTAACTGACATAAGCCAGGTCGTCATTCAAAATATGTTTACCATATACTTTATTGAACGCCGATTTAAGCATGTTATATTGAGTAACTTTGGGATCACTATAGAACATTTTTTGCAGATTAAGGATTTGGAAACCAAATGCCCCGTGCATGTTGATATTTAAATCCCAATTTTTGTAACTGAAAGTGTTATTCCAACTTAAGTGATATTTAGGAATTCCATTACCAAGAACTCTACGATCATCAGGATGGGCATCCGCTATAGGAATTCGTTTACCATTTTTATTTAAAATTATCCATCTACCCTGATTATCGATATCTACCGATTTAAAGCCATAAAAATTACCTATTGGTCCACCTATTTGAACTCTGTGTGTCGGCAATTGAATGGGTTCTCCGGTATAACCTGTATCAAAATAATTATTGGTAGTATGAAACTGATCATTATTTAAGCTGACCAATTTATTTCTGTTTGTAGATGCAGTAGCTTCTGTAATCCACGAGAAACTACCTTTTCTTGCAATGGTATATTTTAGTTGGGCTTCAATTCCTTCATTTCTGATATGACCAACATTAGCTAAAATGGTATTGTATAAATATGGAGGGACAGGTACAGAATAGTTCCATAACATATCTTTCGTATCCCGTTTATAAACATCAAAACTACCACTGAGTTTATCTTTAAATAACGAGAAATCAAGACCTATATCTGTTTCTGCTTTACGCTCCCATTTTAAGTTCGGATTGGGATTTCTTGATGGGGCTAATCCCTGTATCCATTGACCATTTGAATACATTTTTGCACCGTAACTATAAGCTGTTAGAGACTGATAGGCTTGTTCAGGTGCAATACCGGTAACTCCATAACCTGCTCTTATTTTAAGATCACTGATAAAGGAAATGTTTTTCATGAATTTTTCCTGACTAATTCTCCATCCAACAGATAATGCAGGAAACATCCCCCATTTATGATTAGCACCAAATTTTGAATTCCCTTCATAGCGCATACTGGCCATGAGAAGGTATTTATTATTAAAATTGTAGTTTAAGCGACTAAAAAAACCGATTAATTTATATGAACTTTTGGAACTATTCATATTGGCTTTTCCCTGCGTAAGAGCGTTACCACTCCCCAGGCTGTTATACGTAAATAAATCGGTGGGAAAATGATAATTATTCATCCAAAAACCCTGATTCACTACATTTTGGTAACTATAACCACCTAAAAGTTTAAATTGGTGCTCGCCAAATGAATGTTGATAATTTCCGGTCATTTCTAATAATTGATCCGTTTTGGACGATGTTCCTCGAGAGGCATAACCATGCAGGCCCAGTTTTATGTTGGAAACATCTTTCAGAGATTCTGAAAAACCTCTTATTTGGGTCCATTTATCCGTAGAAGCCAATAACTTTACATTCAAATTATTTATTGGTTTCCATTGCATTGTGCCGTGTAAACGAAACTCCCTGTTTTCATTATCACCATTTCTTTCATTTAGTAATACAAGAGGATTATCATATCGATAACCTGATCGATAAATATAATTTCCATTTTTATCATAGGGAGTATCCGTGGGATTTCTAATCAGGGCCTGGCGATAAACATAATTGTTAAAACTGTAACCATCACCACCCGTCCAATATTTTTTATCTCTAACTAAAGCGGTTACGGTAGACTTTAACTTGCCATCGAACATGGAATGATGTACGTTTACACGTCCTGATAGCCTTTTATTATCAGAATTAAGAAATATACCTTGCCAGCTTTTATAATTTAATGAAGCTGTATAACTTGTATTAGGATCACCACCCATCAGAGACAAGTTATGATCCTGGCTTAAGGGAGTTCGCATTATCCTGTTCAACCAATCTGTATTTCCACCATAATCTGTAAAATTATAGCCTTGTTTTATATACTTTCTGTAATCAGCTGCATTAAGAAAGTGAGGTTTTTTATAAATGGTTTGAACGTTAACGTAACCGTCATATTCAATAGTTGGTTTTTGATTAGATTTAGCCTGTCTGGTTGTTATTAAAATGACACCATTTGATCCTCTCGTTCCATATATAGCTGCTGCTGACCCTCCTTTTAATACACTTATCGAGGCAATGTTCTCTGGAGATACTGTATTCAGATCACCAGGTACACCATCTATTAAAACCAGGGGAGTCGACGAACCCATTAAAGTTGTTACACCTCTTAAACTAATCTGGGAACCTTCTGTGGGATTACCGCTTGTGGTACTAATATTTAATCCTGCAACTTTTCCCTGGATCAATGAAGCAGCATCCCGTGGAGCAGCTTTTGTAAAATCCTTTGAACTCACACTTGCAACAGATCCTGTCAGATCTTCTTTCTTTTCAGTACCATAGCCTACAACAACTATTTGTTGACCATTTACTGTTTTAGATGTTAATTTCACATTAATTTTACGCCTGCCATTTATAGGTACAATCTTATTTGCATACCCTATATATGAAAACTTAAGCGTATCATTCACGGATGTTACCGTTAACTGGTAATTCCCTTTTGTATCGGTTGCCGTACCTTTTGTTGTTCCAAGTACCAAAATATTCACCCCTGGAAGGGCTTCCCCAGTACTTGCATCAATAACTTTACCTTTGATTTGCTGTTGTGCAAAAGCATTG
>DATFMK010000771.1:0-5782 GCA_035267005.1 Balneolales bacterium | reverse complement strand
TGCTGGTTACCTTGATCTTAATGCTTGTCAATACGTCAGCGGAAGCACAACGACGTAGAAAACATCGATCCCATTATAAGCACACACCGCGCATTAGTCACCATGAACATCATAACCGACATAATCGACATTATCGACGTGATCGAGCTGAACATCATGATTTGAATGAACGTCATGATCGGGATGAACGTCATGATCGGGATCACATGATCAGATTCCGTCATCATAATAAGTTTTACAGATATCGATCGAGGAAGTTTGAGCATAGACATCACAGATTTCATATGTTTATAAGGGCTCCATTTGGAATCAGGATTCGTATCTTGCCACCTCACTATTACCGTTTTGAAATCGGAGCCCATATCTATTTTTATCACCATGGAAATTATTATGTACACAGACATCACTATTATGAAATAGTTCCTCCACCAATAGGAGCACGAGTCGATGAACTTCCGGAAAGATGCAGAAGAATCGTAATCAATGGGCGCACTTATTATGAACACGATGGGGTTTATTATGAAGCAATTGCTGAGGAAAACGGAGAGATCTATTATGAAGTGGTTGGTTTTAACAGAGATAGGTTCGACGAAAGATAAAAATCATTTTATCTCTGTTACTTCCTAATAATTAGTCAGTACCATATCTTTTTAAAATTGACTTTTTAATATGATTTATCCATACTAACCACATAACACTTATCCATTTTTGTTATGTGGTTAGTAATTTTATTCATGGGTAATAAATGAAGGTTACGATTTATAATGATGAAAAATCTTTTCGTATCAGAATTGGGAAAATCCTGCTATTCATCATTCCTATCATCCTGATTTTGAGTGTAAGTATATGGATATCTGGTAATCAACAAAATGTCTCATCTATTGATTCCTATATAGGTTATTTTATTCTCACGTTCCTATCCATATTAGTCCTGCAACTGTATCTTCACTTCTCATTGTGGTTTCCTTATCCTAAAAATGGATATATGGAAATCGAAAATTCCAGAGTTTTAATTAACGGGGCTCAAAATGGGACGATAATAGCAGAAACCTTACCTATACAGGTATTTGATCGTATCAATATTTGGAGCTCCCAACATCTCTTTAACCGGATCACCTTAAAACTGGGATTTCAACACGATAATGAGATTTTCAATTATACCATTAGATTAACCAGTAAATCCCAAAACGAGCAATTCAAATCTTTACTATCCCACTGGTATAAACAAAAAATCAATATCTATGAATATGATTCGAGTGGGTTACGTGTTTTTCTTTTGAAATCTCACCTTACCTATAAAGATATTCAGAATATTAAAAATGAATATCAGATCGATTGGCAATACGATCAAAGCAGAATCAATAATCAATATGTTTGATCCACTCTTATGATATTTAGATCGGTATCAAGCAATCATTAATTTCTACCGCACAAATTTTTTTTTAAAATCCCTTATAAATATTCCGCATGCAGCCTGTGTGAAAACTTTAACCCGGATTATTCACCAAGAAATTTTGTCGTGTCCCGAAAACTTTCGGGATTAAAAATGTGCATGAAACGTATATTGGTACGTTGATCAAGCATTTTTAAATTCAACACAGAGAACGGCCAAATTTCGCAGCTTTTTTTAGCGTCCTCAAAATCGAGGATCAGTTTATTTTTTATAAGTTACTTTATTTACAATATGATACGTATTACTTCATATTGGTTATGTGAATAATTCGGGTTAAATCAATTTTTGAACCCTTAATTAATTTAGGTGCTTCGCATAATTTCGCTCTGCTTACCCACTCTCATTCTCCCGGAAGGATCGGGACAAGTTCTCCCTTTCCCGGATAAATCCGTTACAGGGAGAGAGGCGCTTCAATATTACTCAACAACACTTAAAAAATTGAAGTAACTTGTAACTCGCATTGTTATTTTCACACAGGCTCAGAGCAAAATAATAAAAATTTTGTGCCAGAATTATTTCAAAAAAGCATTATCTCCTAAAGGTTATACTTTGATATAAATTCCGATTGCCCGAATCATCTGATAAATACCATAACATGTTCAAACTTTTAATTCTTCCGTTTTTAATATTTTTCTTCTCTCAATCTCAAACGAATCACGAGAGCATTTTTCCCTTACAACAAGATACCCTTCAGTATAAAACCATCCCTTTCTATAGAGATTCTAAAGACTGTAAAAATTGCAAAGTCAGAGTACACTTTGTCTATCCTAAAATTCTGCATGCCCGGACTTTTGCTGTTCGCGATTCGCTGAATAAAGAGATACGTGATTTTATGTTTGGTTCCGTTTATACCGGTAAAGAGACGGAATCCCCTGAAGATATTTTTCAAAATATGGTTCAGGAATATGATACACTTTTGAAGAAATTTCCTCGATATCCTCAAAATATCAAGTGGTATCTATATCGAAATGTGAAGATTATTCATCATACTTCTGATTATATCAGTGTTGTGATGAATGAAAACGTTTTTACCGGTGGTGCTCATCCGCTGAGTACCCGTTTTTATAATTCGTATGATAATCGCACCGGACACCGGTTAAATCTTAATGAAATCATTAAACCTGGAATGATGGATTCTCTATTGTCGGTATCAGAAAAGATCTTCAGAAGTACCCGCTCTATCTCTCCTGATTCCACTTTAGGTCAAGCCGGTTTTTGGTTTGATAATAATCGGTTCACACTAAATAATAATTTCGCATTATCATCAAAAGGACTCGTTTTTTATTATAATCCTTATGAAATAGCACCTTACGCCTGGGGACCAACTCAATTCATTATTCCGCGGGATAAAGTTAAGAGGTTTTTAAAATCACCCTATCAATAAAAGGCCCTTAGTCATTACTATCATTTAGAAAAAAAGAGAGCGTAATTATCTGAATAAAGCTGGACAAGGTGAAGAATAACTGAGAAAAAATGTTGTTGTTTATTACCTTTTGAAGAATATCGTCCATATTTTTCCTTTTGTAATTTAAATATCACTTAACAGATTTACATGGAACCATTTATTAAGCGAAGCTGGATTATTGATAGTGTGGTCATTATTCTATTGGCACTGGCTATGCCCTATCTACGGACCTACCATATCGATAAGTATTTATTCCAATTCCCCCTGGTTACGTTTTTAATATTTTATTTTATCGGGAAGACTGTACAAAAATACAATGATAAAAAAAGGGTGGAGGAACAGCTTGAAATTGCACGGGAAAAAGAAGCATCGTCTGAGGAACAAAAAATGGAACCCGATTCTGAACCTTCTGATCTAACGGAAGAAGACAAACAAACGAATTAATTATTTTATTGAATAAATCAGAAATTCCAGAAATCAGCTTTACCAAACTTTAATTGAACTCCATGAAAGAAACTGTTCGAATTGATAATCAACTTTTACGGGCTATGAATGGTAATGCATGGCATGGTCCGGCTTTATTTGAATTATTACAAGGAATCACCGCTGAACAAGCTCAACAATATTCCATTGAAGGTGTACATAACGTTTGGGAACTGGTACTGCATATTACAACCTGGCAAAAAGTAACCATTAAACGACTTAGTGGGGAAAATTACGAACCTAACGATAAAGATAACTGGCCGGATTCGATCGATTATTCAACACAGAACTGGGAACACGCCATGGAAGAATTATATAGAACCTATCAGAGCCTGAGAGAAAAGATTCTTCATTTCCCTGAATCCGAATTAGATTCACCGGTTACCGGACAGCATTACACTTTTTATGTATTATTACACGGTTTGATACAACATAACCTCTATCATGCCGGACAAATTGCCCTTTTAAGAAAAAAATTGAAATAAATGTTTATAGAATTATCAATTTTTACAATTTATGTATTATAATATCTCTATAAGCTTAATTTAAGGATGAGTCAGCTTCATGAAATTGATGAGAACAGTCATAGTTTTGTTATTAATAGCCATTCCAATTGCCATGATTCTATTTTCAGGAACGGCATACATCAAAAATGGGATTACAAAGATTAATTGGGTCATAGCAATTCCATTAGGAATTATATTTGGTTTCCTATTAGCTTTTTTAAAAAAGCAAGGAGCTGATAATACATCATCCGATAAAAATTAATTTTTTCAGGGAGGAAAAGATGGAATTACAATCTTTAAAAGCAGTTACCGTCATTCGATGGTTTGCACGCGCATTATCGGTTATCTTAACTTTATTCATTCTTGCTTTTGCTATTCAGCAAAAATTAAATCCAGTTGGCATGGATTCACATGAATTGACCTTAACCATTTCTTTCAGTGTCATGTGGTTGGGATTTATCATCGCATGGTTTCGGGAAGGAATCGGGGGACTTTTTATCATCGTAGGGATTCTTTCGTTTTATCTTTTCAGCTTTATTTTTTCAGGTTTCCTTCCACAGGGATTGCCGCTTTTCATTCTTATTACACCCGGTGTGTTGTTTCTCGTTGTTTGGCTTCACGACAAATACAACGGCAGACAAAAGAATCTGGTTCATGCTTAATTTTTAGCAAATTTCACCCTCCCTGAATTTGCTAAAATGATTAAAAAGTTCTGGATTTAGAAGCTGTTCCTCTTGAATCTGCAGTTCCTGACTCCCATTCAAATAAACTGTGTATTTGTTTTATTCGCCTTCATCTCAATAAAATGAACGTTATATTCTATTTTATCATTTGAAAAATAGTTATCCCGGATTATTCACGTAAATATTAAAAAAGACACGTTTTCTTTTGTTAATAAAAGTTACTACAAGCAATGGTGATCCTTAATTTTGGGGACGTTAAAATGCCGTGAAAAATCAGGGGGTATTAATCGAAAACCAAAATTTATCTTAAAATTATTATGGAATATCGTTATTTAGGATCTTCAGGCCTTAAAGTTTCAGCATTATCTTTTGGAGCATGGGTAACATTCGGTGATCAGATCGGAGAAGAGGTCGCCTATCAGGCAATGAAAAAGGCCTATGAGGCCGGCGTTAATTTTTTTGATAATGCCGAAGCCTATTCCTCCGGCACTGCGGAAACCATGATGGGGAATATTTTAAAGAAAGCCGGTTGGAAACGGTCTGATCTCGTTGTATCCACAAAAATTTTCTGGGGCGGCAACGGTCCCAACGACCGGGGATTATCTCGTAAACATATTATTGAAGGTGCCAATGCATCGCTCAAACGTCTTCAAACGGATTATGTAGATTTGATCTTTTGCCATCGGCCCGATATTCATACGCCGATCGAAGAAACCGTTCGGGCTATGAATCATGTCATTAATCAAGGAAAAGCGCTGTATTGGGGAACGAGCGAATGGAGTGCGGTGCAAATTCGCCAGGCTTATGAAATCGCTAAACGGGAACATCTGATTGGTCCCACCATGGAACAACCACAATACAACATGTTGCACCGGGAAAAAGTGGAGAAAGAATTCGCATCCTTATATGATGAAATCGGTTTAGGCACGACAATTTGGAGTCCGTTGCATAGCGGATTATTAACCGGGAAATACAATAATGGCATTCCGGAAGGAAGCCGGGCTTCCCTGAAACAATACCAATGGCTGCGTGAACAATTTGAGAGCGAAGAAGGTCGTCAGAAAATCGAAACAGTGAAAAAACTGCAACCAATAGCCGTTGATCTTGGAGTCACTATGGCTCAAATGGCCATAGCCTGGTGTTTGAAGAATGAAAATGTTAGTACGGTCATTACCGGTGCATCCAAACCGGAACAAGCTGATCAAAATATGAAGGCTTTGGATGTTGTAGATAAGCTTACACCAGATGTCAT
>DATFMK010000770.1:0-3041 GCA_035267005.1 Balneolales bacterium | reverse complement strand
ACTTAATGAGGTTGGTTATCTACTTAATAAAACGTAGCAGATAAATGAGGTGATTGGACCACAGACCACCGACGACCGACCACGGTTGATTAGTTGCTTTTAAAAATATCGTAACCTAATAACCGGAAAACAGCCTTAGTCCAAATGAATATCTACCCAAAAATCATTACATGGCAATCAACAAACGCCGTGGTCGGTGGTCAGTCGTCCGTCGTCAATTGAAAACTATGGTATTTGGTATTCTGTGATATCTAAAAGCCTATCTTTAAATATTTTCCAAGTTAATTTATTCCTTAAATATTCTAAATTTGGCCGGAATTGTGGTGCCAGATTATCTGATTGAAAACGTTTTATTTTATCCCTAAGATCTTCAACATTTTCTTTTTCAAAGGTTAACCCGGTTTTATTTTCTTCGACATGTTCCATCAGGCCGGGTAAATTGGATATAATTACAGGTAATTTAAAATTAATGGCATTTGATAGGATACCACTTTGACTAGCAGACCGGTAGGGCAGTACCATTACATCAGATATACTTAAATATTTAGCCACCTCATGTTTGGTAATAAAACGATCAATAATAATATACCGATTTTTATGATCGGCTTTAATGCGACCTAAAAGTTCATTTTGATTGACATAGAACTCCCCAACAATGAGAGGACGAATTTTTAATTCTTCTAAGTCCAATCCATTCAGGGCATCAATGAGAATATCTAATCCCTTATATTTTCGCACAAGTCCGAAGAATAAGACAACGGTCTCATCATCAGATATATTAAGTTCTGTTCTTAACGCTGATCTTGGCTTATCGGGAGCAGGTTGGTCGTAGACAGGATGGAAGAGTTTATGCGGTGCGGGGGGTAAATTTAAAGCTCTAAATTCATTTAGCGTTTTTTCAGATAGGACAATGGGATAATCTGTTTTTCTAAATAGCGAGGTTAGAAATGTTCTTTGAAAAGGAAAGTTTTCATGGGGAATCACGTTATGTAAAATTCCGGCTATCTTAATGTCAGGATTTAATTTTTTTAAATGATTTAAGATATAACTATTAGATGGGGCAAAAAAAGGATGCCAATGGGAGTAAATAAATAAATCAGGATTATCTTTTGAAAGGATGCGGGTACTGTGTCGCCAATTTAAAGGATTATAGGAATGTAGAAGGGGAATGGCATAATCAGCATTATTCTCTTCAGCAAATTGAGTCTTGCCGGGAAATAAAAGATCGGGATATAAGTTTTTGTAATTGTATGCCCGAATTGTGGATATTTTTTCAAGTTCTTTATATAGGTAATGACTGAAGTCGGCAATACCACCTCGAAATGGCGGAAAAACGCTCAAAAAAGAAATCACGGTTAGGGATTAGATAATAATTGTTTATTTTATGTTTCCTTTGCGCACAAACTGCGATATAATCATTGATTTTATAAAATAGAAAAAAGAATGTTTAAAAAAGGATTATTAACGATTATAATTCTCGCATCAGCTTGTCTTGTAAAGGCTCAGACTTTGCACTATAAGGCTATTAATGTGGGAAGCGGTAATTATTACATCAGTCACCGTTCTCATAATTCTCATTCACCTTTTATTGTTTCCATTCATCAACATGCTGTCACATTAAAAAATACAGCTACAAGAGTTAATAACAATATCAGTTTTGGTGTTTCTCCCGATCATTCATTATTTGGTTCGATATATTCGAGTAATGGATCTTATATGATGGGCTTATTCGAAAACCCCGGAAAAAAAATATTGAATATATCTTCCCTATCATTTGGAACCAATGATCCATCTATTAAAATATATCCCCTGAATAACGGCCGGGTAATTATTAGAAGTAATATCGCTCATTTCGATATTTATAATCCATCCGGAAAGGTACAGGCGTCATTTTCAAATAGTAGTGGGAGTTTACAGGGGGAAACTATTTCAAAGCTGGCTACGGACTATTCCGGTGAAACCGTTATTGCTTATAATCCCAAAATCAATAAAAACGGTCATGAGGAAAGCCGAATTCAACGTGTAAATCCGGATAACGGCCATGTTTTCACCATTTATTACAATAATAAAGAAGCCATTTCAAAACTTCTAATGTCCCATAGCGGCGATTTTCTGGCGGTGCTTTTCCGACATAAAGAAAACAGCCAAATTTTGATTATGGATACTTATGGAAACATTGTTCATCATTATAAGTTTGATTACAAAGTTGATCATATCGCTTTTTCCAATGACGACCGGTACATAACGATGGTACAGGGAAATAGCGTGCGCGTTTTTAATACGTATACCGGTCATAAAGCCGGAGCAGCCTATCTCAGAGGCTATGATGTGACGTATGCTAATTATATCCCGCAGGATCATGTGATTTTAGGTTTAGGCACCGATTTTAATGAGAGTTCGCATACACTTCACAAAATTGAGTTTTCTATGGTGAATCTGCGTAAACGCAAAATAGCTTCTAAAACCTATTCGGGGAACCTTACGTGGTACCCTGGTCATTTCCCATTGCAAATTGTGAGATTAGGAAGAGACCATTACCGCATTAACGGCTTTTCTGATCCGTTCAGAGTTCGGGGAGATTTTTAGTTAGCCCGAGTGCCTGCACTAAATGTAAGTTGAAAGGGATAAGATGTAAGAGAGCCTGGAGGCTGGGAATAGCTCTCCGAAGTTATAGACATAGCACTATTACAACGGCGGAAATAAGATAACAAGTCGCCGAACAACAAATAAACGATGTTTTCTCCCGAAAAAAACATTGGGACAGGCCGAATCTCTAAAGCGTTTTTGAGGCATATAACAAAAACGGATTAGGAATGCTTTAATTTTGAAAAGCACGAATCTCCTCTCCTGGGATAACTTGTCCCGAATCCTTTCGGGAGGTATAGGAGTGGGTTCACACTTTAAAGCTTAAAAACGTTTTAATGAATGCACGATCGTGGTCGGGCAGGACGCTGGTTGTGTTTTGGGGTTATTAATAAGGGCAATTTTCTCGTTCCCAACGTCCCCGTTGGGAATGTAATACGAGAAACTCCGTTTCAACT
>DATFMK010000769.1:0-18853 GCA_035267005.1 Balneolales bacterium | reverse complement strand
TGAACCGATGACCCCTTCCTTACCATGGAAGTGCTCTACCAACTGAGCTATAGCGGCATAAGCCGAGCGGGCGACGAGACTCGAACTCGCAACATTCAGCTTGGAAGGCTGATACTCTACCAATTGAGTTACACCCGCTTTCGCATTTCTTACTATATTATATATATATATAACATCAAAAAAGTGGGGAGAGCAGGATTCGAACCTGCGAAGGCTTACGCCAACAGATTTACAGTCTGCCCCAGTTGGCCACTTTGGTATCTCCCCAACTTTAACATTAAAAAATCTTTATTATATAGATCCGAGCTGGTGATAGGACTTGAACCTACGTCCCGAAAGCGTTCGGGATTACAAGACTGCTGCTCTACCAACTGAGCTACACCAGCGTTTTCAATTATCTTTTCAGATTTCAAAATCACTTAGATCGCTTAAGTAATTTTATATCAAACCTTTTCTAAAAGATTCTCTTTATCTAAGACTTCAATCAATTTCTGTGCATTTTACAAACACCTCTTTGATCTTATCTCTTTCAGTATTTAAAAGATCCGAGCTGGTGATAGGACTTGAACCTACGACCGGCGGTTTACAAAACCGCTGCTCTACCAACTGAGCTACACCAGCGTTTTTTCCAAAGACCTAAAAGGTAGTCACAAAATTGGTAGATGTCAACATATGTAGCAGATAAAAATAATCAAATATTATAGTTTAACGCAACGTTTTTTGACGTCTTTTCTGTAAATAGCTCCAAAAAATTTTTAAAGCGACCAAAAATAATAAAATTATCGTAATTATTTTGCTGTAAATTGATAAATAGTGACCAATAATTTTCCAGTTCTCACTAATCACCCAGCCCGCTCCGATTAATAAAGCATTCCATAATAAGGAACTAATCAAAGAATTTAAAGCCGTTAATTTAACATTTGTAGCACTCATACCTGCCGTGATAGATATGATGGAACGTGCGCCAGCCAAAAAACGATTAGCTACGATAACCCATTGCCCCCATTTAAGCATCCAACTTTCAACTTTTGGTAAATAATTTATCCCCAAATTTCTCAGCAACCACGAATCATGTGTCTCACTTTTTATTTTATATCCCCAAAATCTTCCGATACTGTACATCGACATAAATCCTATAACAGAGGCGATTGTCGTCAGTAAATAAACCGGAGTAAGGGATATAATGCCTTCAGCAGCCATATAGCCACCAAATACTACCAATATGTCTCCAGGAATGGGAGGAATAATATTCTCCAGATAGGCAATAGAAAAGAAAACCAGATAAATACTAATTGGCGGCAGCTGATTGATCCAATTTATAAGCTCCTGCGTGTAATGATTTATCATATCTCAATTGATTCCAAAAGCACAACAGCCATGGCCGAAATGCCTTCTTCACGACCAACAAAACCCATTCTCTCCGATGTTGTCGCTTTTATCGATACTTTGTTCAGATCGGTATGAAGATCATTCATAATATTTTCCCGCATGGAATCGATATAAGGACTCAATTTGGGTTTTTGGGCAACGATTGTTGCATCCAAATTCCCAAGAACGTATCCATATTCCCGCACCATATGAAATGAATCCCGTAATAAAATCCGGCTATCAATATTTTTGAATTCTTTGGCATTATCGGGAAAATTGGAACCGATATCTCCTAAAGCCATTGCACCTAATAAAGCATCTGTAATGGCATGTAATAAAACATCCGCATCGGAATGCCCCTTCAAACCCTTAATATGAGGAATAGTGACCCCTCCAATTATTAAAGGTCTGTTTTCAACCAGTTGATGGACATCATACCCGTATCCAATTCTCATATTTGTTATCTATAATAAATAAGAGTCAATTCCCCGTAATTTCATTTTGGATCAAACTTTCCGCTATTAATAAATCAAGAGGATAGGTGATTTTTATATTTTCAGAGTTCCCTTCTATCATTTTAACAGGTTTCCCGTAAAATTCCACTACTGAAGCATCATCTGTACCAATAAATTTATTTTTGTATGCGTGTTCATATGCTTCAATAAAAATATTTTTCCGAAATATTTGAGGAGTTTGACATTGCCAAAGGGTATTCCGATCCGGTGTCTCAATTACGAAACGATTTTGATCTACCTTTTTAATCGTATCTTTGACTTTTATTCCGACTACCGCTCCCCCTACATTTAGTGCTTCCTCACAGCAATTTTCGACAGTCTTCTTTGTGACAAAAGGCCTTACGGCATCGTGTACTGCAATCAAATCAATATTTTCATCAATATGTGAGATGGCGTTCTGAATGGAATACTGACGAGTGCTTCCCCCCTCTATAACATTGACAGGTAATGAATAATCCCTAAATAATTCCCTGCTACGCTCCTGTAATGCTTTACTCGTTGGTATTATTATTTGTTTCACTGAGGGAATTGAGGTGAAAAGGTCGACCGTTCGCTGTAAGATTGGCCGACCTTTTAATAAGACATAAGGTTTGGGTAATTCCGATTTAAATCTCTTACCAGAACCCGCGGAAGGTATGATTACAGCAACTTTATACACGATAAGGTTATACTATTATCATCGCATCGCCAAATGAGAAGAATCGGTACTTCTTCTTTTTCGCTTCTTCATACGCTTCCATCAGAAAATCGTATCCGGCAAAAGCCGCTGCTAACATTAATAATGTCGACTCCGGACGATGAAAGTTAGTAATCAGTGCTTCCGTTATTTTAAAATCATAAGGAGGATATATGAACTTGTCGGTCCATCCAGTTGAAGGCTTGAGCATTCCACTCGCCATAATACTTGTTTCGACAGCCCTTACCGCACTCGTTCCGCAAACAATAACTTTATTCTTTTTGCTTGAAAGAACGTTATTGATGGTTTCAGAACTTTCGGCGGAAATAAAATAGTTTTCGGAATCCATTCGGTGTTTAGTCAAATCTTCTACTTCTACCGGTCGAAATGTTCCCCAGCCAATGTGAAGGGTAACCGGGGCAAGATGAACGCCTTTGTTTTTCAATTTTTCAAGCAATTCCTCAGTAAAATGCATTCCAGCCGTTGGAGCGGCTACAGCCCCGCGTTCTTTGGCAAAAACCGTTTGATACCGAATTTTATCTTCTTCAACTGGTTTTCTTTTGATATAAGGCGGCAGGGGCATCTGTCCAATTCGATCTAAAATAGAGTAGAGTTCGTCATTGGGCCCGTCGAATAGGAAACGAATCGTACGTCCTCGGGAGGTCGTATTATCTACGACTTCTGCAACGAGTTCGTCATTAAAGTATAATTTATTTCCGATCCGGATTTTACGGGCGGGTTCCACCAGAACATCCCATAACATATTTTCCGGCTGAAGCTCACGAAGTAAGAATACTTCTACATTAGCATCCGTTTTTTCTTTTTTACCCTTTAAACGTGCCGGAAAAACCTTCGTATTGTTATAAACTAAACAATCCCCCTCATTAAAATATTCATGGATGTCAGCAAAAGTTTTATGCTCGATCGTTTTGTTTGCTCGATCTAAAACCATAAGTTTAGCCGAGTCACGCGGCTCAGATGGGACATCCGGAATTTTTAAGTTATCTAAATCGTATTTAAAATCAGTTAATTTCATTCTTTTCTTTGAGAGAGTTTGTGAAACTTGTTATTTTCTTTTTTGCTTTCTAAAACTTGCAAAGTTAGACAATATAAAATAATCATTGGGCTGTAACAAGTCAGCATAAAAGGAGGTGTGCCGGAGTGGTCGAACGGGGCGGTCTCGAAAACCGCTGTACCTTTCAGGTACCGGGGGTTCGAATCCCTCCACCTCCGCTGTTTTTCAGACTTAATGAACTAATAAATTATTTTACAATTCCAATCTTTGTATAGAATAATTATTCAGAATTCATTACGTTACTTCTATACTAACAAATCAATATATTATTGCTATAGTATTTAACATAAATTCTTTTCATTATGGTGAAACGGACTATTTTCATCAGTATTGTATTGGGAGCCGTGCTATTAATCGGCAGTAATGCCAAGGCCCAACTCGTAAAAGACTTACATTCACCTCTTAATAATACTGGTGATATCGTAAAAAAACCTGCCAAGAAGGGCTTTAATCTATTGAATATTGCCAACGTGCGTATGCATCAGTCACTTGAAATGTCATTCGCAAGTTTTGGTGGACATTACATGAATCAAAACATTTTCACCAATTCCATGTTCTTAGATTTCAGTCCCAGACTAACTGGTCGACTGGATGTCTCTATAGCTAATTCTCCATTTGGCGGTGGTTTCGTAGGAGGACGCGGCAAGAATAATGTGAAGATTTTCATTCGTAATGCAGATCTGAATTATAAACTCGGCAAGAATAGTGATATTTCTATTCATTTTTCACAAAATCCATATGGTTATGGTTACTATGGCTCTCCATTTGGAAATCCTTATAGATATGGTTATGGTAATGGGTTTGATCAATTTGGTTATTATGGAAATTCACGTTAATCATTCATTCGTTGATTTCAAGATATAATACTGCATGACCGCAAAAAACAATTCCAATTTTGTACTGAACGCGGTTATAGGGTTTTTAAGCCTTTTACTTGTCTTCTTGCTGATTGCACTAACTACACGAATTATCTATCCTCGTATTCAGAATCAGCGTTCTGATAATCAAAAAAAACTCATAGGGAAGGTCATTCAAATATCAGTATTAAATGGTTGCGGTGTGCAGGGGCTTGCCAACAGGTTTACCAATCGATTACGGCAAGATGGTTTTGATGTGGTTCAGTCGGGGAATTTTAATACATTTGATGTAACTCACTCAATGGTTATCGATCGTAGTGGAAATATGAAAAATGCCAGCAAAGTTGCTCAGGCACTCGGCATAAAAGCGAAAAATATCATCCAAGAAACTTCCTCTGACTATTATCTTGACGCTACGGTGGTTATAGGATCTGATTACGAAAAGTTAAAATGACTACAAATTCAATTACATGACAAAAGAGAAAACAAACACAAGTACTCAGTTACAAAAAGATACAACTCCAATTCCTGAAGCGACCCAAGCACTTCTAACTACCATTGAAGAAGCTCTACTTGATAAGAAAGGAGAAGACATACTTCGCCTGGATGTACGGGGACTCACTTCACTAACGGATTTTTTTATCGTTTGTCATGCCTCAACAGATGTCCAAATTAAGGCTCTTGCCGATAGTGTATCTAAAAGCACACGTGAGAAAATTGGCGAAACGGTCTGGAAAAAAGAGGGATTAGATACGAAACGCTGGGTTATTCTCGATTATGTTAACGTTGTGGTTCACATTTTTAATGAAGAACTCAGATCGTTTTATAACCTGGAAAAGATGTGGAATGATGCCGTTATAACTCGTATTGAAGAAACTCACTAATAGCTTTCTTAATGAAAAATGGGCTTGTCATATTTTTTACCTGTTTTTTTGCGGCTTTTCTATTTTTATCCTGTAATAATCAATCAGATAAAAAAAAGGAAGCTAATACTCAACAACAGGTTAGCAAAACGGATATAAAAACCGATACGATTACAACAGGACACAAAGTTGAGCCCATGCTTAAAACCATTAGTAAAGATACGCTGTCCCACCTTGAACGTATCGAAATGCCAAACACGGCTAATATCGCCATTCATCAGGCTTATATTACCTCCATGGAAAAAGTAAAATATAATGGCAAGAAAGTACTTCTCGTTCGAGGTCATTTGCCCGATGGCTGCAGTAAGCTTTACCATGTTACCAAATCAATTGATGATCAAACACTTACTTTAACGATCAATACCTGGAAACCCAAACATAAAGTTTGTACTCAGGCCCTCAAACCTTTTACCTTTATTTATGATGGTTTAGGTTATTTTGAATTCAAAGACATCACACATTACAAAATAAACAGCACCGTAAAAGCTTTTTAGCAAAGGTTCATAAGATTCAATAAATTACAAGCCCGTTACAGCGGGCTTTTTTATTCTATCATTCACCTTTAAATCCTTTGAAAGCAAAATGGCAAACAGAATACTGATTACCGAACCCATTATTAAAGACGTCATCAATTTTTTAAAGGAACATCATGAGGTAGATATTACTCCCCGCGGTCGTTTTCATACCGAAGATGATGTGATGGAAGTCATTGGTAATTATGATGCTGTTCTTTCAATGTTATCGGTTCCCATAACTGAAAAAGCCTTAAAAGCAGGAAAAAATCTAAAAATAGTGGCAAATTATGCCGTTGGATACAATAACATTGACGTTAAAGCCGCCACCAATTTGGGAATAAAGGTGGCCAATACGCCTGATGTCTTAACCGATGCAAGTGCAGACGGCACGATGGCACTCATCCTGAGTGTTGCCCGCCGTTTATGTCAGGCTCAGGACTTTCTGAGAGATGGAAAATTTGATGGATGGGACCCACTCGGTTTTCTTGGTATGGAGCTTAAAGGAAAACATTTGGGCGTTCTTGGGATGGGCCGTATCGGACAGGCCGTCGCTCGAAGAGCCAAAGCGTTTGGGCTCAACATACTCTACCATAACCGTCATCGAGTAACCGATGATATACAAAAAGAACTCGGCGCTGAATACATGAATACGGTGGAAGATCTGGCAAAAAACAGCGATATATTATCCCTCAACTGTCCTTTGAATAAGGAAACCCATCATATCATCAACAAAGAAATTCTTGATCTGATGCCGGATGGTTCCATTCTTATTAATACCTCACGCGGACCTGTTGTCGACGAGGAAGCCCTGGCCGATGCCTTGCATGCCGGAAAGTTATCGGGTGCCGGTATCGACGTATTCGAAGAAGAGCCTCATGTTCATCCTAAGCTTTTATCGGCACCCAATTGCGTCCTTGTTCCACATATCGCAAGTGCCACTAATGAAACTCGCTATAAAATGGGGATGTTGGCAGCTCATGCTATTGATGATATCCTGAACGAAAAGCCGGCAGATAAAATCCCTAATATCATAAATTAATGACCCTTACCTATTGGTTTCTCAATTTTTAAGCTTTTTAAATCCTACAAACTTGCATCGATAAGATATACGGTTAATATCACATACACTTCGTTTATTTTAAATAATATTTTGGTATTATTGGCACTTCCGTCATCATCAATAATGAATCAGTGGACCGTATTTCAATCAATCAAAATTCGACATTTTTAGCACGACTACTTAAAGAGGCTAAAGTAACTTTATATTTGGGGGCTCCGGTCATTGCCAGTCAGCTCCTTCAGATGTCGATGGGATTCGTAGATACCATCATGTCGGGACATCTGAATGCGACAGCTTTGGCGGCAGTCGCGATTGGCGCAGCCGTCATGAATCCACTCATCGTACTGATTATCGGTGTACTGATGGGACTCAGTCCCATTATCGCTCAGGTCTTTGGTGCCAGGAAATTTCAGGAGATTGGGAAGAATGTGCGTCAGGCTCTCTGGCTCAGTCTTTTTCTTGGAATACCAGTATTTTTCATGTTGCGCCATATGGAATGGCTCATGTCGCTTGTTCATGTAGATCCTCATCTCATCCCGGTAACCCAAGGATATTTAAACGCCATATCATGGGGAATACCCGCAATCGCTGCCTATCTGGTGTTACGTTTTTTTAATGAAGCCATCGGCGCAACCAAACCGGGGATGTATTTTGCTCTGTTGGGCGTCTTTTTTAATGTAACCGGAAATTACGTATTTATGTACGGTAAATTGGGTTTTCCTGCTATGGGGGCAGTGGGTATCGGACTTTCAAGTGCCGTTGTCGGATGGATAATGTTTATCGGAATATTGATATATACGGCAACAAAAAAAAGTTACAAACGATTTAACCTTTTCCATAATTTACACTTACCCGAATGGGAATACATGCAGGAGCTGTTGTATGTCGGAGTTCCCAATGGAATCAGTACATTTCTGGAAGTGAGCATGTTTGCTTTAGTGGCTCTTTTTATCGGTTCTTTAGGAACAGACGCGGTTGCTGGACATCAAATCGCTATTAACGTCGCCTCCATCACTTTTATGATACCGCTAGGGCTATCAACTGCTATAACTGTTCGTGTGGGTCAGGCTATTGGCCGGGGTAAACATCATGCTGCTCGTTTTTCAGGCTTCACCGGAATAGCGTTGAGTGCATCAATAATGGCCTGTATGGCACTTCTTTTATTTGTTTTTCCATATTTTATTACCAGTATTTATACACACAGTCACAACGTTCAGAAAATTGCTGTTCATCTCCTTCAATTTGCAGCGATATTTCAAATTTCGGATGGATTACAAGTTAGTGGCATCGGTGCACTTCGGGGACTCAAAGATACACGTATCCCCATGATCGTGAATATTATTGCATATTGGGCCATCGGTTTAACAACCGGTTACTATTTTGGACTGATTCGTCATTATGGACCGCAAGGCTTTTGGATTGGTTTAATAGCCGGGCTTACAACCGCCGCCATTCTCCATAATTCTCGTTTCATCTACCTGACCCGGCGTTTTTTGAATAGAAAGACTTGATTTGGAAATATTGTTTTAATCGTATTTTTTTAAAAGTGATTCTAAACATGATACCCTTTCATCTTTAGAAAAATTATCAATAGTTAACTCATGATAATCATTTAATACAAACATCTCGGTTGAACGCAAATATATTATTTCTGGTTTTATCACATAAAGGCGGATTTTCGGGATTTTGCCCCCGTTAACTGATCATCCATAATTAACACCAGGAGTTATGCCAGTATATATTCATCACATTGAAACGGGAGTACCTGAAACCGTTTATTCTCAAGATTATATTCGTGATTTCATGAAAGAACATGTCAGCGATAAAGAACTGACAAATCGGATAATTCATCGGATATATTCTCAATCCGGAATCCAACAACGACATACCGTTATCAAGGATTTTAAGAACGATACACCGTTACCCGATTTTTTTGAATCGATCAATGGCACTCTTTCGATGCCGTCCACTAAACACCGGAATGACCTTTACATCAGAGAGGCAAAGAAATTGTATCCCGGTATCGCTCGTAAAACAATCGATCATTGCCATGATATTGATTATAGGGATATTACGCATGTAATTACGGTCTCCTGCACGGGTTTTTTTGCACCCGGACCTGATTATTTTATTGTCAAAGAATTAAAGTTATCACCGAATACCCATCGTTATCATTTGGGGTTTATGGGTTGTTATGCGACTTTTCCAGCTTTAAAAATGGCAAAAAGTATTTGTGAATCTGATTCAAGTGCTAATGTTTTAGTTGTATCTTTAGAGCTTTGCACACTACATCTTCAGTTTCGGGAAGAACCTGATTTCCTCATATCGGCCTCTCTGTTCGCTGATGGCGGAGGTGGAATGATCGTAAGCAGCCGGATGCCACGAAACCCGGCAACAGCCCTTGAAATGAAGCACTTTACAACGAATGTAACACCAACCGGGGAAGAGGATATGGCCTGGACTATCGGTAATAATGGATTTGATATGATTCTGTCTACTTACGTCCCGAAAATTATTGGAGAAAATATCAACAACATTATACAACCTTTGTTCAAAAATAATGGAATGAATAAGGATATGATCGATTACTGGGCTATACATCCCGGTGGGCGTGCCATTATCGATAATATTCAAAAAAGCCTGGGATTAACTGATGAACACACCCGGTATTCAAGAGAGGTTTTAAAAACGTATGGAAACATGAGCAGTGCAACGATTATTTTCGTGTTAAAACAGATTCTTGAACAACCATCACCAAAAGAAAATGAACAGATTTACGCCATGGCTTTTGGTCCGGGATTAACGATTGAGAGCGGGTTACTCATTAAAAACCCGTTACTTGACTAATTTCTAATTATGCCGATCATTTTAAGTAATCGTAATACTTCCCTGGTGGAATGGATGGATAAGCCGGATTGTGACCGGGACATGCTTTTTGCTACTTATCGACATTTTGGTTTACTCAATCGAATATTGTCTCGATGGAAATGGATTTACCAGAATCGGATACGTCCTGAACTCGAAGAAGATGGAAAATATACCCTCCTTGATGTGGGTTTTGGTGGGGCTGATATTCTCCGTTATCTCGATCATTGGTCTAAATCAGATGGATTCACAATAGATATGACAGGAATAGAAACCGATCCGAGAGCATTAGAGTATGTACAAAGTCAGTCCTGGCCAGAGAACTTCCATTTCAAAAAAGCCGCCTTATCAGATTTACTTGATAAAGGAAACACATTCGATTTTGTTATCTCCAATCATCTTATTCATCACCTAAACAAAGAGGAAATACATCAATTACTTAGCAATTCGGAAAAAATTTGTAAGCGCAAAGCTCTTTTTAATGATATCGAGAGAAGTGATTTTGCTTATTTTTGGTTTAAAATATTAACGATTCCCTTTTTCAAAAATTCTTTTATTTCAGATGACGGACTTTTATCGATTAAGCGAAGTTTTACGTTTGATGAAATGAGACAACTTCTTCCTATGGATTGGAAAATACAACGCATAAGACCCTATCGTTTATTACTGGAATACGAAAATTCTAAACATTGACTCAACATTTAGAAACTGAAATATTAATCGTTGGTGGCGGTGCCGTTGGATTATTTTTAGGTATCCGACTGATCCAAGAAGGTTTTAAAACAACCATTATTGAACAGAAGAAGAGTCGTTCCACCCATTCCCGATCTATTGGTATACACCCGCCATCTCTGGAATACCTGGATGAAATGGGACTTGTGGAACCATTCCTTAAACAAGGGCTTCGAGTTCCAAAAGGACTTGCAATCGGCGATAACGGTTTAATTGGTGAACTTGATTTCTCCTCTTGCCAGCCCCCCTATCCTTTCATTCTGACGTTACCCCAATACCAAACGGAGATGATCATGGAAAACTACCTGAATCTTCATTATCCCGGTGTTTTTATGAAAGGAACGAAATTAACCGGAATTACTAATCATGAAAATCATATTTCAGCAGCAATACAATGTCCTGATGAAAATATAGAAATAAAGTCCCGTTTTTTAGTTGGCTGTGATGGAAAAAACAGTTCCGTCAGACGCCTCCTCAATATCGACTTCAATGGAAAACCTTATTTCGATACTTTTATGATGGGTGATTTTGCGGATACAACTCCATTTGGATCAACAGCTGCCATTTATTTACAAAGTGAAGGCTTAATCGAGTCTTTTCCGCTACCCGGACATAAACGCCGATGGGTGATTCGCACACCCGAATACATTCCATCTCCGGAACCTCGTCGTTTGGCAGATAGTATTGAAAGCCGTACCGGATTTTCCATTCCCATAGAAACCAATTCCATGATCAGTTCTTTCGGAGTTCAACATTATGTGGCCTCATCATTGGGTCGAGGAAGAGTTGGAATTATTGGAGATGCCGCTCACATCGTAAGTCCGTTTGGCGGACAAGGTATGAATCTTGGCTGGATGGATGCCTGGGATTTGAGCAATCATTTAATCAATCTCCGAAAATCACAATACCAGAATTTTCCATGGAAATCATATTCACTCAAACGACGTATAGCCGCCTGGCAAGCAATAAAACGAGCTGAATTTAATATGAATATGGGAAGGGAACATCACTATCCGAACCTAAACAAAGTCTTCATAAAATCCCTCCTAAAACTCCCCACAAAATGGATCCTGCCCCGATTATTTACTATGCGGTGGCTGTAATTTCATCTCTCTTCCGGCACATTTTTCAAACTAACGTGAGCTCGAAATAAAATCTTCTCAAAACAGCATCTTGGATTGAATATATTACTTTGAAGATTTCTCCCTCCGGTCGAAATGACGCGAATGGACGAAGATGATGTTGATGTTTAAAAAACATCACGCAAAGACGTCATCTCGAACCCGATTTTTGGGTGAGAGATCTTCCAAACGTGGATATGAGACAGAATAAGTCTATATTTAACATGAGATTCGTTTAAGCTTATAATCTATCTACTTAATAAAAGTAGCTGTTAAATTAGATTATTCTATGACAACCGACCACAGACGACAGAGAAATGCTCTGATAGTAATTAAACATTATTTATTCTGAAAAACCGTATAATCAACGTGAGTTCGGTATCGGAATCATGCTTAATGCATCAAAACAGCTCTGTGTCGTCGATGGTCTGTCGTCCGTCGTCAAGATAGGTTATATTTTCATAGGTCGTATTCTCAATGTAATTATTACAACTCTGCGATTCTTATCCAAACCTCACGTTAAACTATTGTGAGTTCGATAACGCTAATCCGGATTATTCACCAAGAAATTTTGTTGTGACCAAGGCAAATTTAAAAATGTGCATGAAACGTACATGGGTATATTGATTAAGCATTTTTAAATTCAACGCAGTGCACAGCAACATTTCGCAGCTCTTTTTAGACTCCTCAATTTTGAGGAAAACTCTATTTTTTACAAGTTATTGTTTTTTCAATATGATGTGTAATCATTCTTATAGCTTACATGAATAATTCGGGTTAAGCCATATTTCGAGTTAAATAAACAATTATCAATACAGCTTTTTAGGTAAATAATAGGAAACCGATAAAGAAATCTCATTTGACCGGTATACTCTGCTGGTAGAGAAGTCACCTTCTAAAGAAACCTGCCAATATTTATGAATCTTTATATTCAGGCTTATATTTGATGTAAAATACAGACCATTCTGATTATCATTTTGTAAGAGGGCTTCACCATTCATAGAGAATTGTGGAATGACCACATCCTTATTATACTTCCACATAAATCCGGCACCTTCGATTTGTAAATTATGCGGTGTCCAGTATGGGATACCTGAGGCATAATTTTTAGTAGCACTCGAATAGGAATACATTACTTCGGGATCAATATTAAAATACTGTTTGGGATTCGGTATGAAATACAGATGTCCGTCAAATTCATACGAGGTGACGCTATTCGAATATTGGTTAGCCGTAATGGTCTGACTCGTCTCTAAATGACGGGCAAACAGATAAAACTCATTGTACAAACTTCCATTCATTTTGTAATACCGATTCTTCACCGCATAACTCGTATAAACCGGCAGATAATCCAGCGTCAGAGAAGTGTAATTCATATTTCCACTCATAGCAATACCAGCCGAGATGTTTGCCGGCAGCGTAGCATAATTGGGTAGCATCGAAACACCGGCGCCACCACTTACCTCATATTTCTGATTATCAAAATAATGTTGATACTTGTAATTGATTTCCTGTAAGCTACTATGAAGCGGCTGATTATTAATATCCGAAGAGACATAGTAAAATCCAGTAGAAACGGTATTTATGTATTTCAAACGTTCCCCCCATGAAGTACTCAAAACCGTACTAGCCAGGCGATTTTTAAAATTATCCGTTGAATATGATACAACTATTCCCGGTTCTACCCCTTCTTCAATCCTGTGCTCATACAGGAAATTTTGTTTGGTTTTCGGCAGAAATAACTGTGGGTGATTGAGATATAATTTTTTCCTTTTTTCATATGTCATACCCGTGATATCAGCATTTAATTGTTTCTTAAAGCTTGGAGAAACATTATTCCGACGAATCATGGGATTCAGCGTTCTATACGCCAAATTAGAATACCCATTTTCCAGATAGGATAATCCAATAAATACCCGCAAGCTATCATTGTTGGGATGTTGTCTCAATAAACGGGTACTTCGTGTTTTAAAATCAGCATATCGTTTTTGGGTCAGCAGCCAATTTAATATCGTTCGCTGATCATAATTAGGATCTCTTTCGGCCCATTGAATCGCCTTTGTCATGTTATTCGCGTTATACGCATATAGATTGGCAATCTCAGCATCGTACGGTGCTAACTGTTTAAAAGAATATTTCGGAAAACTGTTGAGCAGTTTTATAGTCGTATCCGCTTTATCGTACCAGGTAGAATGCTGAAATGTATAACGATACAACGTATCCGATTTAGGATGATGATGAATGAGCTGTAACAAGTATTTTTTAGTTACCGGCCAGTCTTGTTTTGACTGGAAATAAGAGGCATAATTTGATTTCGTGCTGTAATCTTGTGGATTTAACTTTATCGCTCGTTGTAACCACTTTTTATAAAACTGATCATTGGGAACTCCCAGCTTACGCACAACATATTGCTCGAGCCTTACAGAATATTCATCAGGAAACCTTTTCCAGCGTTCTTTCAAAAATGGCCATATACTCTTGTCATTATTTTGCCAGGAATTATATCGCAGCAACAAGTCGATATCCCAATGTTTCCACTTATCAGTAGTAAGCAATCGTCGTCGTAATAATTGTATCGCAATATCGACACGGTTATCTGCTACCGCCAGCTTGATCACTTTATTTTGTAGGTAGAGTGAATGCGGATGTTTTTTCAATGCTTCCAGATAAGAAATTAGCTGGGCATGACTTTGCACATTATTATTACTGCTACTATTATTACTACTACTACCTGAACCATAAGTCCCATTTTGAACCACCATATATTTACGATAGGAATGTAAAACAGTATTAGCGACAGCTCTCGCATGAGCAATACTTTTCTGAGATCTGGATAAATGCCTTGGAAAATATATCGTATTACGGTTTGTATTAAATTGATATAGATATCCATCCCATAGTCTGACTTTAGCATACTTTTTACTTTGATTTTTAATCAGTTTCTGATAAGTGCTATTTTCAGATTTGGGTACAAAAACGAACCAATATTTTAAAGTCGTATCCGAGTTAACTATCGAATTTTGATAATGGATCTCATTAGTCGAATGATTAATCATTCGCGTGACATTACTATTCCGCCATCGCTCAACAATAGGAATAGCTTTATGTGCCGTTTCAATTCTCAGGAGAGGATTGTACTCAAACGATTGTTTTAACCGTCTGCGAAAGACTTCATACAATCCCTCTTTATGTTTACCATAGGGGTGCCATCCTAAACCATGAATATTTCTTGCACCAAAACCACCTTCCCCGCCATATCTTGGCAAATCATATACATCATCAGGGTGAATAAAATGAGTCCATATTCCTGTAAAGATATACACATTTTCCTGAGCATATAATGATCTGTTATCATCCACATAACCACTGGAAACCCGAGGATAATCAAATATTTTTGACGAATAGGGATCTATACCAAATTCCCGTCCATTACCTGTTGCGACGCTGTCTTCAAAGGTACTGCAAAGATATCTAATACTCGGCATACCTTTTATTAATGCCTGAATACCCGTTGAATCGATATAGTCATTAGGTGGCACATACGTCACCGGAAATGAACCGGCATGCTGTAATTTCCACATTTTACGAGCATCCCGAATGGATATAATCATATTTGATTCTTTCCAGTTTTTGGTTAACAAAGAAATGTGATTATATCCATGATAACCTATCTCATAACCCTGTTTTTGTGATTGATGCAACATATAAGGAGTAGCTTGTACACGCTTCCCGTTAATATTGATTTTAGCGTAACTCCATTGTTTGAAATCGAAAGGTGGCGTCAATTCGTTGTTATAATTGAACACCAGCATGCAGGTATACTTGATATTAAATTCATGTGATAATTTTACCATATCCGGCCACCAGATTTTCGTTTCAAAATGGACATCGGATACCCCATACTCTTTTTTTATCGGAGGACTGATATCGTAATAAAGGGGTTGAGGAAAATCATCAATAAAAATGGTACTCACGTTCGCGGTTAAATAGGGTATGCCAGGCAGATATCGTATCATTGAAGAAAAAATAAGTCCCCGGTATTCTTTGGTAGCTAATTCTCCTGTATTATAAATGAGTACATGTCCATCCCCAATCTTATGCTCCAGAATAACAGGATAATGGCTATCATTTCCAGCTGTAGCTAAAATTTTTAAACTTTTTTTAAAATCCACCCCTTTCATCCCACCGTGTATCGACATCCCGGCATGATTTAAGGTCTTCTCATTAAAACCGGGTAATGCGGCCATCTTGAAATGATAACCTTTAGCTGTATTATTTGAAGTATAGTTTATTCCCGGTTTAAGTCCCTGTAAATACGACATTCGAGGATTCCAAATTGTACTTGTCATGATCATATTATGACCGGTAGCTACAAAACGAATCATTTTTTTGATTGCAGCCATCTTTAACATGGCACCACTTGTAGGCGTATAACACAATAGCTTTACAGAAGAAGGAATATCGTAATTTCTAAGGTTTCGAACGTTTACAACAACCGAAGGGATTTTCGTATACTTGAGCGCCCATCTCATATTTTGGGTTATGATCTTGCTGGAGGAATCTCGAGAATCCCGAACAATCAAAACAAGAGGCTTTCCAAAAATGTGGTGATGATTGGCAATACTCGAGAGTATCCGATTCTTAGTTCGTACCGATTGAGATTCTGGTATTCTTAAGTCCGTAAATTGATCACATGAGGAAACGACCAAAGATAGTAATATTAAAAGTAAACCGATGCCAATTATTCTAAACTTCAATTATGATCCTCCGATTTACTATTAAATAAAATATCATAAATACTTGACCTACCAGGGTTATTGATAATTTTATAGACGGTAAAATCGTGTGATCTATAGTATACTTTTATTCTTCTGTATTTTTTTCGTTTATAACTTTTAATCCATGAATACATGTCTCTCATTACTTCTTGCTGATGTGGCAATATCCCTGGTTGAATTTTATCATATGGTTTATTTTCCATGAAAACGAAAATATTTGGCAGTACCCTCTTTTTTTCACCTCGCTTCTTCGATTTATTCTCTAAATAATGAGCGTAATACACCGAATCGGTATGTGTATATTGATTCATGAAATATTTATACCCCATCATACCATGCCGGTTCATGGCCATTGTCGTATCAATATCAGGAGCCACAATGGAGTATGTATGATCCATATTGTTATTAATTATTCTGTAGTAAGCCTTATAAAAACTGCCAGGTAACGTTTGGGTCTGCGGATTATAAATCTTGATGCCATTATTATAATGAAATACAACAAATATTACTCCACAAAATAGTAATCCGCTTAATCCCTGTTTAATGAATTCTTTTTTTGAAAACAATGATTTCACAAAAATTACGAGTAATGCATAAAAAGCAATAGCAAATATTGAAGAAATCAGAATCGTATAAAATAATTTAAGCTGATCAATATCTATATAATTATACCCAATATTGGTATAAGGGGTATATAAATAGGAAGTAGACATAAAAACAAATATAAATACGATTATATTAAGGTATGCTTCCTTCCGGAAAAATATCAACAAAAGTGAAAATACTAATAATAATACGGAAGCTATAGCAATGTAATATTGACTGAGATAGCCTATAGGCAAAATCAAATTATTGAATTCCGTATAACCGCTTATAAGAAAAAATTGCTGTTCAAAAGCATTGATTACGTTTATACTATTGACGAAAATAAATATAAAAGACGGAAGTAAAGCTATAGCAATTGCCGCAATAATTTTAAGCAGATCATTCCAGTTTTTTTGAAACGAAAATTGCTTTATATGAAATATATAGGTTACGGCAATAGCCGGTAATACAAATATAAACAGAGCAAAAATACTCGATAACCCGGTTGCTACGATTCCTGCCATAACATAAAACATGACCCGATTTATTTTACTCGCCCGCTCTTTCACAAAGATGATGATGGTTGGAATCGCAAAAGTCAATGAAAAAGCGATCGTACTGCCCTCAATCTGATTGCTATACTGTATCGGTAGAAAAATGACTGGCAAAAAACCATAAATGGCGGCACCAAACAATGGAGCCCAAAATTCATCCTTACCCATTAATTCCCTTAATCCCCAGAATATGATCAATATCAACAAAATATTGTTGAAAGCACCAAACATGTGAAGAATTATTTCCGGGCTGATTTGTGTCACAAAACGCAAAAATGAAATAAATGCGAACAAGCCACCTGGATTCATCGTATAATCGAAATAATTTTGCCTTCTCATCTCTTTTACCCGGTGCAAGTTGAAAAACCAGCCTCTGGTGAATGGCTCGGCATGGATGAGTACGGGATAAATTCTGATAATAAATGAAATACAAACGACGACAAAGAGCAGCCAACCCTGCCAGTGTAACTTTAATCTAATTTCGTTATTCGGATCCTTTTCTTTTTTCGCACCAAAATGAAATAACCCCTTAATGAAATCCCGCCATCCTTTAAAGTCTTCAATGAATTTAATTTGGGCTATAATTATTTTATTCTCAACATCCTCAAAAAATTTGAAAATCCCTTCGGATCGATGAATCCATACGACCCTGATAATGGGAATGATAAGGATTGCTATAACGATGCTGAAAATATCATAAAGATGAGTGATCGTCAGAAATACAACTGAAAGCAGAATGACTCCCCCTAAGCTGAGCCAAGAGAATATAAGTCTGTTTAATTTGGGTAATTTCTGAACTTCTTCAAATAGAAAAGGCGCAATTATCCAGAATAGCAATATAAACCAAATTATAAAGCGTATTATAGCAGATATGGTTTGTAAAAAATAACTATTCAGCATTACGATTTAACCATAACAGGTTTGCTCGCCCAGAGTTAATTCAAATCTATATTACTTATGAAAAATGGGGTATTTAATGTGTCTAATCGTTCCTTAACTTTTCGGATTAATTTCTTTGACACCGCATAATCAATTATGTAAAATGGTATATGATATTTATCCTGATATTTTTCAATGGAATCTACCTTATCCATATACCATTTTTTAGATGCCAAATTGTAAGTTTTATTTTTAAAATTATATTTAGTGGCCACATCTTCGACCAATACCCCATCTATATATTTGTGAGTCCTATCTAATAAAAACAATCCATCATTTTGAATAATAGT
>DATFMK010000768.1:0-2298 GCA_035267005.1 Balneolales bacterium | reverse complement strand
ATAATAAAATTGATTAATTTGTAAAAGAAGTCAAAATAATACTTAATGTAATAATAATATGTCTCGTATTAATTAAATGACAATTTATAATTAATTAATGTATGAAATGAATACAAGAAGGCTTTGCAAAACCAAGGATTTTGTTCAATATTAAAGCCTGGGCGACTTCGGAACCGCAGTCCCGAAAGCATCGGGACAGATATTGGACAAAAGAACGGTTTTGCATAGCCTTCCATAAGTTACTTATATTTTTTTGGGGAGGATGTAGTGTAAAGTACCTAACGGTACTTACTGGAAGATATATAACCAGCTTTATAAAGTTTAGACAGGATTGCCTATAATATAATGAATTTTGAGTATCATTCAGTTACATTCTCAATAATTAAGAGTGTTAAAAATTTATAACTGCCTGAAATAACTTATCTTATTGCAATTTATCTTTAGAATCGTAAGTTGTAATAAATAGAAAAAACGAAAGTAAGATTTGATGTTAAGAGAGATTAATTATCTGTTTAAAAAGGAGATGATTTTGGTTTTTAAATCTCAGTGACCCTCTAAAGATGATATTAGTTTGTGACGTATTATACAGACTGGGATCATAATGTTAATAACGATATTTGATATGTCGTTACCCGTAAATTATTATTTACCTAATATATTTTATAAAAAGTGAATATCTCAAGAATTCTGTTCTTATACGTATTTTGGTGTATCTCTTTTAATAGTAAAACGAAAGCTGTTCAAGCTATTAAAGGTCCTGAAAATGTTTTGAATTTTAATTACATAAGGACAATGCCTAATAATTCAAAGACTTATAACGTTTTTGAAATAGAAAAGAAAGATCAGAATTCCGAAATATCATATCTAAAAATCCCTCTTCAATTTTTTACTTTTGAACCAAGTCTATTGAATATACCCTATATAAATAAAGATGATTCCACAAAGAAAAAAAGTAAGCTTGTGATTACTTATTCCCAGGTTTGGCATCAATACCAGGTAATTAGGAAGCATTTAAATGAGACAAGAGGAGCTGTTAGAGACTCGACACTTGATTTTGACGGTTTGGTTATTGATGAAACACAATCAAAAATGGGTAAAGATTTTTATGATCTATTTTATAAAAAATGGGATTCACCAGCACATTTACTGAATTATACGATAGTGATTAAGGAAAAACCTGTACCATCTCTTGGCACTCAGATCATGGTGTACATTGATGAGAAGAAGATCTTCCAGAGTTTTTTACAACCTCGTTATGAAGTTATTGAAAAAGCTGCATTAAGTGCAGTAGGTTATGCCGAAAATTATTTAATGATAACATATAAAACTAAAATAAAATAATAAGAGATAGAATATTTAAGGGGGGATATAATGAAAGGTATCAATAAGACGTCATGGCTGATCGTCATTATGTTTTTGCTTACCACTTACAATATTTCAATGGGGCAACAATTAGTTTACCATCCTATTAATCCCGCTTTTGGCGGAAACCCTATGAATTATTCGTGGTTGATGAGTTCTGCACAGGCACAAAATTTGTATAAAAATAATGGTCCCGATTTAAGTCCCTTTGATACGAACCCTTTACAGGATTTTACAACAACGCTTCAAAGACAGATTTTGAGTTCTTTATCCCAAAAAATTGTGTCCGGTCAAATGGGCGATATGAATATTACAACAAAAGGCAGTTATGACTTGGGGGATTATAAAGTCGATATCAATCCGGGAATAAACGGAATAAGCGTAACTATTTTTGATAAAATTACCGGTCAGGAGACGAACGTTTCCATACCATATTTATAAGAGATTATTGGAGATTAGTTTGGATATGAGTATACGGAGAGGGATTTATTATTTTAATTTTCTGATAATTGCCATAACATTCTCAGCATGTGCCAATTATTTACGTCCATTTCATACAGAAAGAGCCAGGATTGGAAGTCCGACAGCCATCGGTAAAGAACTTAAACAATTACCTCCATCCGCCGACAAGATTGTCGTGGCGACTTATCGTTTTCGTGATGAAACCGGGCAATATAAATCAACGGAAAATGGTGCAAGCTGGTCAACGGCTGTTACACAAGGGGCCACATCTATATTAATACAGGCATTGGAGCAATCCGGTTGGTTTGTTCCTATTGAGCGGGAAGATTTGTCCAATTTACTAAATGAACGAAAAGTGATTCAAATGGTAAGGGCACAGTATAAAGGTCAGGATGGAAAATCATTGCCCCCCTTACCGCCTTTATTATATGCCGGTGTCTTATTGGAAGGAGGAATCATCTCTTATGATTCGAA
>DATFMK010000767.1:0-3231 GCA_035267005.1 Balneolales bacterium | reverse complement strand
GATCTTTACTATTCGAAAATGGATGCCATAGAGGATAATTTTGAAAGGTGCATGAAAATAGTTCCATCCGAGGATATGCTCTATGAGGAGATGATCAAATGCGGCCTATAGAAAGGTTATTATTAATAACGCACCTTGCTTATGAAAAACATAACAATTAAAAACTCTTTTTTGTCCCCTATATTATTTTTTTATTTTTCAGGTTTTTTTCTTCTCTTGGTCGGCTTATGCTTTGATTTCTCCACCCTTAGTTCTGTTGAGAGTATATATATTTCTGATAAATTCAACAAAGCAAATGAACTCTTTTATCATTTAAAATACATTCTGATTAGCACTGGGGTTTATATCAGTCTGTTTTCTATTTTTATTCGAAACTATTTATGCGACCTTAATAAAGTTGATTTTACAATATCCTTTTTAATATTCGTTACATTGTCGCTTTATGCAATATCGTCACAAATCCGATATTTCGACAATGATGAGTATGAACACCTTCATAATGCCTGGATGATGCTCGAAAAAACCATCCCGTTTTACAGTCTCAAATTTACACACTCACCTTTTCTTGAATGGATAGTTGTTTTATTTATGAAATTACAAGGTGAGTCTATACTAATAATCAGGACAATGCGGCTGTTTATGTTTCTATTGTCTTGCGGCTCTCTATTTTTCGTATACCACATATCTGTTAAACTTTTCCAAACAAACCGACATGGGCTCTTAAGTGTCCTTTTAATTATCTGCAATCATGCATGGATGGAAAAATCACTGGAAATACGTCCTGACAACATAATGGTTTTTTTTGCTTTAATCTCTTTTTTGGTATTGATTTATTATTATGAGACTCGAAAAAAAATCTTTTTATTATCTTTCATCATCTGTGCCATCCTTTCCTTTTTTGGAAAACAAAACGCAGCGGTTTTTTATTTCGGAATTTTGGTTGTCTTTCTGTATCAACTTACACTTTGTAAAAAAAAGCCTGCCTTTAAAATAGCTGTGGTTAGTTTGGTTACCTCAGCTATTTTGATAGTTGTATACCTTGTCCCGAAAGAATTTTTTTTATCTTTAGGTTTTAAACATTTGATACCGAGTGATATTAAGTTTTGGCCCACAAGATTTTTATTACAAATTTTTGAAAAAACACCACCCGTATTTATATTTTTTGTTGTTCAGTTATTTTTATATAAAAATGTTAAAATAATTATTCCTATTTTTAAAAAATACCTTTTTTCAATTTCTATTATCACTTTCCTGTTTCTATTTTTAATGAACCGGCCATGGCTTCAGGAAATGCTTGTTATGATTATTTTCATGTCAATACTTGGGGCCGACGCCCTCGTGCGGTTTTTTAATAGAAGAAGTTTTATTGTCTGCATCTTAATTTTATTGGCTATTGCTGGTCCGTTGCACAGTCGAATTATACGGAAAAGTATTTTATTAAATAAAACAATGACTAAAGATATGGTTACAACACAAACGATCCTTGATATTTCGAAAAAAAACGATATAGTTTTTGATGCTTATGGAAAGGCCATATTTCGGCACCATCCTCTGGAGCCCCAATATCTTATTTATTTTCCGGAAAAGTTTGCAAAGACAAAGGAATTGAAAAGGTCAAAAACAAAATACCTGATCAAAGATGATGATTATTATCCAAGACTTCCCGTTAACACTCTAAAATGGCTTGAAAATAATTTTGAGCAAACTACGGCAAACAAAAACATATTTATAAGGAAAGAACTTTAAAAGAATGATTAATAAATTATTTGCTTTCTCATAATATTCGAGAGTGCAGATACTATATTGATCTTTGCATTTTTTTTGGATTAACATAATGCCCCCAAATAGCTCCATACCTATATTTATTATCAATCTGGACAACCGACCTGACCGCCTGAAGAAAATAAGTTCCAGGCTGGGAAATCTACCCTTTATACGTATTGCAGCAATTAATGGGCAAAATCTGGATGAGCAGGAACATCTAAAACGGACTGTAAAAGACAGGATGTCAAAGAATGAAATAGCATGCATTTTAAGTCATAGACTAGTGTGGCAGAAAATGGCTGATGAAAAGATGTCTTATGCTTGTGTCCTCGAAGATGATGCGGTTCTCAGCAGTTCTTTCCCGAACTATATTAATAATTCCGAATGGCTTCCTGAAAATTTTAACTTGATTAGGATTGAGACATTTCTGGCTAGAGTTTTTTTATCTCGGCGAAAAATTCCAGCAGGAGACAGATTGCTGAGACAATTAGGTTCAATGCATGCGGGTACGGCTGGATATATCGTAAGTTTGAAGGGGGCGGTCAATCTTTTGGACAAAACCCAATTTCTAGATAGTCCCCTCGATCATTTAATATTCAAGAGCACCTCGATAAACTCTGAATTTAAAGTTTTACAGATGTGTCCGGCATTATGTGTACAGGAAGATGTTTTATGCCCTGACACCTCTGAGTCAAGTGATATCGAAGAGATGCGGTCTCGGGTGCGTTCAAAAGAAAAAATCGACTTCATTCAGAAATTGTGGCGTGAAACAAAAAGACCTTTTATGCAACTGCTAAGTCTGCTGAGGGTCGTACGAGAAAATTTGATTATTGTACGTTACGTGCCTTTCGTGTGATCTTAATATTTGTACCCTTTTGATCACAATCAGGGTAAATTTAATATTATTTTCAAGTTCGAATAGATAGGAGATCATCATGGGCAAAATAGTATTTGAAAGTATTGAATCAGACGTTCATTTTTAAAACCCTATGAAGGAGTTTGCCGCGGATGCCCAGACCCTCAAGATCCGCAAAGACCCGCTTCTGCGAGGTACCAGTGTCTTTAATCCGGAACTCAAGGATAAAGCCCAGATTTTTTTCGGCAGCTGCAATCAGGAACTGATCGATAATCTAGTGTAAGAAACTTCAAAGACCTGTTTTTTCTGTGGTGAGATGGTTTCCAATAGTACCCCCCCATTACATGCCAGATTTCTCCAATGAGGGGAGGATAAGGGTCGGTGAGGCCCTCTTGTCCCCCAATCTTTTTTTCACTCGATATCTATCATCCTTATAATAAATAACCGTGAAAATTAACATAAAAAATAGGGGCTAAGATAAGATGAAGCTGATTGTTCAAATTCCCTGTTACAACGAAGAAAAAACTTTGCCGCAAACCGTTGCAGACATCCCCCGGCATATACCGGGGATTGACACGGTGGAAATTCTCATCATCGACGACGGCTCCAGA
>DATFMK010000766.1:0-2295 GCA_035267005.1 Balneolales bacterium | reverse complement strand
GACTTCCTATTTTACTTTTAAGATTTCTCCCTCTGGTCGAAATGACGCGAATGGGCAAAGATGATGTTGAGGTTTAAAAAGATCACTCAAAGGCGTCATCTCGAACCCGCTTTTTGGGTGAGAGATCTTCCAAACGTGGATCTCAAACAAAATAAGTCTACTGTTCTATCGAATTGAAATTAATATACCTTGAAGCTTTACATCATTTAAATGGAAACAGAGTTTCCCGAAGAGCATTCCCAAAGGGGACTTTGGGAACGAGTATTAAAAGGAGCTGCGAAATATTAACGTCATATTCCCAAAGTAACATTGGGAGCGAGGTACGAGAAGTAAGCAATTAAATCTCAAAGCTCCGAAGGAGCAACCTGTTTGTAGCCAAAAAAAGCAAATAAATCAAACAGGTTCCCGAAGGAGCCGAATGAACACATCGATACCAAGACCACCATGAAACATTAGAAATGAGTGTGTATTCACAGATAAATATATGTGTTTATGCACAGTTCGTAAGAAATAAAAATTCCACTATTTTGTAATAACTCCTTAATCCTGATGTAGATAGCCAATAATACTCCTTATATAAATTACAGCTTTATTAAAAAAATTTAATATTTTACTTGTATAATTTATTAAAAGTACTTAATTACAAATAGTGTCTTATAATTATTCTGGTGTATTTGATTGTTATTTGATTTGTTAGACTAAAATTTCAGAATAGATGTGGGGGGCTATGAATTGTAACGCTCCAATATATAAGACCGATATAAGATTTTATACAGAAGAAGCTAAGTTAAGGTTCAGGGAATTTGTAGAGATGTATTTTCTGGACTACTTCAAAAGTATAGATTATTGTATTTTGTTATAAATAAAGGAATTTCAAGAGATTATACACTCAAATATAAACGGTTGAAACTGATTAATACATCTGTTTTATATTCTAATTCTTTAAAAATTACAACCATCATTCAAAAAAATGATGGATTAGCCATCCTTTCCTCTCTAATTTACCCTGTTTATTTCGTCCTGCTACAGGTAATTAAGAGCTTCATTCAAGGCAAAATTTCATCAAAGATTTACTTTTTTATCATTTCATCAACATATCTACGCGGGAATAAGAGGGGAAAAGATATCCCAAAAAAAATCACTTATCACAGGCTTAAGTTACTGCCGATATCATGCATTCATCAAATCAAGAGAGTAAATAACAAGATGAAGTTAATGAATGCAGACTTTTTTTATAACAATTTTAAAGGAAAAAGAAGTTTCTTTGATTCTCATACCCGTTTCGATATTAAAATCAATATAATTAATTATTTATTTAGGGATGGCGGATTCGTAAAGTGGTACATAAGGGGTGAGAAACCTCTTTTTTTATATCACCCACTTTGGCTAAATCTACCGAATTTATTTGTCAGTGAACCATATAAATGGAGGGAAGAAATGAGAATGGGTTTTTTAAATCGTGTTTTATTGAGATGTATAATGTTATAATTTTAACATTTAGGTGGGGAAGTAAAAATAAATAGGATATCAAATAGAGTATCCTCAAAAGTACTCGATAATTATAAATCAAGTTATTAAGTCATGGTCATTCATTTTCAAAGGGGGATAGAATGAGTAAAAAAGAATTTATAGGTATATCGCTGGAAGGCGATGTTCTTAAAATAGCTCAGGTTCATCTCTCAAAAGGCAAATTGAGTCTCGACAAATTGGATCGTATTACTTTAATAGAGAAACTTGATAAAAGTAAAGAGCGAAAAGATTCCAAAAAGTCGAATGATGACACCACAGTAAAAGTTGAAGCCGAATCGGTTTTCGGAATCGAGGAAAAAACATCTCCGAATGATACTTCAAATCAGACATCGACTGAAACGGCTGTAAAAACGGATACTGATATTTTATCGGTTGCAGAAGGGGAAGTCAGTGAGCAGGTTGAAAGTAATGAAATGCTCATTCATAATTTATTAATCAGCATTGATAGTAAATGGGTTAATATCGGATTAAATATCTCTTCTGGATCAACCATTTTTCAGATCGTAAAAGGGCAGAATCATCTTGATTTAAAAAAGAAAGAGCTATCGGTCGTCATTAATGAAAAGCTGGAATCTATTTATGGTGATACCAAATCCTCCGACCATTATGCTTATGAAGTTCGTGATGATGGAACACTTATTTTAGCTTCAAATGATAATGAAATTGAATTACTTAATCTTATCGATCAGAGTAAAGATCTCTATTCAGGGAAAGTATTTATTAAGGAGATATTGCCTGATGAAGCGGCATTAATTGGTTTAGTTA
>DATFMK010000765.1:0-4393 GCA_035267005.1 Balneolales bacterium | reverse complement strand
TAGTGATTGCATATTGCCAGCTATCATTTGTGTCTTTTTTCGCGATGAATATTGGGCCACAATCTCTTGCCCAAACATCATTAATTTTTTTTACCTGCCAAACGATATTGCGGGTAACGATCTTTTCCCGCTGTAAAAGATGAAGCACTCGCTTCTTCGATAATTCACTAGAAACGAATAAATGAATCGTTTCGTAACGAGATAATACTCTAATAATCTCGGCATAAACTTTTTCCACTTTCTCCAAACGATCACCCGGCCATGTTTCCCTGTTTTCCGGCCAATGTAATTCGGTCCCGCTATGAGAATGCCACTCAGGAGGCATCACATAACCCTGATCTTTAGGGAATGATTGATTCATGCGTAACGATTTCCTTTTATAATATTTTTCATCTTAAAGAAGACTTTGCAAAGCCTTCTTAACTCGGATTATTCACCAAGAAATTTTGTTGTGACCAAGGCGAATTTAAAAATATGCATGAAACGTACAGGAGTACATTGATTAAGCATTTTTAAATTCAACGCAGTGCACGGCAAAATTTCGTAGCCCTTTTTAGACTCCTCAAATTTGAGGAAAACTTTATTTTTTACAAGATATTGTTTTTTCAATATGATATGTATTCATTCTTGTAGCTTACGTGAATAATTCGGGTTAAGCGCGTTTTTCCTGTTGGAAAGAGAAAAAGAGCGAGTAATCGTTGAATAAAACCACAAAAAAGGCAACTTCCGAAGGGACATGCCATGGAATGTCCTTTCGGAAAAAACACGGGGAACATAGATTTTTTTCGCAGAGTTTTCATTGATTGAATGATTATCTCTGTAATCAAAACATTTCATGTATCCGCCACAGGAGTTGCTGCATTTCTTGTCGTATCTGAGTGGTAGAATCCACATAATGATTCACCATCAGGCTGAAGATAAGCGTTTTCCCGCTTTTGGTAATCAAAAATCCACTTAAATTATGATTATTACTCAACGTTCCGGTTTTTCCATGAACGTAAGGTGTTTTCGCTTTATACCAATCTTTTAATGTACCGGTTTCTCCACCGGTTGGCAGAAATTGAAATAGTTCATCCTCAGGCAACACGTTCCTAATTTTTTCAAGGATTTTGACCATATTGCGTGGCGTCTCCAAATCCAATCGGGACAAGCCGGAACCATCGACCCAGACCGGTTTATCAGGAAGATCCTTCAAATAATGCTGCTCAATATAATGGATAGCATGAGCTGAATTTAAGGTATCACTTATTCGGGAAGAACAGAGCAATAGCAATTGTTCCGCCAAAAAATTATCACTCACTAAAAGCATATGCCGATAAATGGAATCCGCGGGTACACTGTAAAGTGTTTTGGCATTATGATTCAGCGGAACATGTAACAAATGGACTTCTTTATGAAGAGTGTCACTCAATAATTTTACCATAAGAGCGGGTGAATATTTAAACGGCACATCTTCAGTGTACGTAACCGTATCTGCTTTTGGATAAATGACGAAATGATTATTAAAACGATTTCTGACAATCAGATCGGATTCATTAGGATCTGATGTAGAATCCTGAACATGACTGATAAAAAAGGATGGCTGAACATCTGGCTCGTTATCCTTCTTATTAATGTTATAACGGACAATTTTATTGACGTTAAATCTTACAAAGTTTCCATAAATGGGAAATGGCGCACGCTCAGTGGAATAATAGTAGTTGTAATCATCCCACGACCATCCGGGACCGAATGGTTTACCAATATAGTTGTCAGGTGAATAAAACAGTTTTTTTCCGGAATCCTTCAGAAACGTATACGCCCGCTGCTGTTTATAGTATGGATGCAGAAACGTAGGATCACCTGTTCCCCAAAAAATAAGCGAGTCCTGTTTTACCATATATCGCAAGGCCGGTATGGAATCCGGTAGCATCTTTAAAGCACCATAAAATGTAAATAATTTATTATTTGAAGCCGGTGTAAAATATTTGGATGCATTGTGCTCATAAATCATTTTACCCTTTGCAGGATCATAAAGTGCGAAACCGACAAAATCTCTCTTAAATAAGGACGTAGTATCGAATTGAAGTCCGGCCCCTTTCTTATGTGCCGGTTGTGCTATTTTTTGGGAACTCCCACATCCGTCCATCAGAAATACGAACAGTGACAGTACGAAAAAAACAGAAATTTTAACCATATTTAATTGTGAACTTCTGACAGATGATAAATTCATTCAAATGATTATTACGTTAAGAGCCTCATGTTAATGATCATTATGATATTAAAACAAATTTGAATTAAAAATTTACGTACATTTTTAAAATAAGTTTTTACACCATTTGTTATTAGAATACATTACAATCCACATTCTAATACCTTATTGAAAGACAATTAATTACCATTTATATGACATTGGACCCGCGGGAACTATTTGAATTTCATTCGCAGATCATTGAAAAATCGATCAGTAAAAGGAGATTCCATCATGAAGACATTATTCCTCTCATCAAAAAATTAGATAAACAACCATTATTTGATGTTAATAACATAGGTTCTTCTTATGAAGGTCGTGATATCTATTCCGTAAAAATCGGGCGGGGAAAAACGAAGGTTATGCTTTGGTCTCAGATGCATGGAAATGAACCAACCGCCAGCATGGCTCTTTTAGATATCTTTAATTTCTTTCAACAGAATGATTCATTTTCAGATCTGAAAAAATATCTCTTGGATCACCTGACGCTTTATTTCATTCCAATGCTAAATCCGGATGGCATCAATCGCTATCAGAGACGTAATGCATTGGGAATTGATATGAATAGAGATGCTGTATCTCTACAATCACCGGAATCACAGATTTTGAAATCTTTCAGGGATAAGATCAATCCCGAATTTGGCTTCAATCTGCATGATCAGGATAATGCGCATGGTGCGGGAAACAGCGGAAATCCAGCAACCATTTCTTTCCTGGCTCCTCCAATCGATTATTCGAAAACGGTAAATAATACACGTGAAAAAGCAATACAATTAATCGCTTCATTATATCCGGTTTTAAATACATTTATTCCGGGACATATCGGCCGGTATAGTGATGATTTTGAACCACGAGCTTTTGGAGAGAATATTCAGATCGCCGGCACAAGTACAGTTTTATTAGAATCCGGAGGGTATAAAAGAGACTTAGAAAAACAGTTCGTCAGGAAGATTAACTTTTTAGCCATTTTAAGCGCAGCTTATTTTATCGCATCTGGTGATTACCAACATGCGGATATGGATACCTATTTTAATATCCCACAAAATGAAAAACGTATGTTCGACTTTATCATCAGAAATGTACGTTTATACGATGAGTGCAATGTCGATATTGGGATAACCCGAAATGAAAAAGAAATCCCTGATCAACAAGATTTTTATTTTCATTCAAATATCGATGATTTAGGAGATTTAACTGGATATTATGGTTATGATGAATTTGATGCCAAGGGGTTGAATCTCCATTCGGGAGCTACCTATCCTCAAACATTCAATAGTTTATTTGATATTGAAAGAACCTCTTCAACTGATCTATTGCGTCGGGGATACACTCATGTAAGAGTTAAATCCAGATTAAATTTACCGGAATTTTCTGAATATCCACTTCATATTATCACGAGTGAGAAAGACATCAACTCAATCAGGATTGAACAGAATCCTAATTTTTTGCTTTACAAAAAAGATCAGCTTAAATATGTGGTTATTAATGGATTTCTGTTTGATATCAACAATAACAAAATTAACATTCCAAATGGAATAATAGAGCGCGGCTGAATCCATGATTTATAGTTTTTTACTAAAAAACGTAAATCCAGTATAAAAAATAAAATCTCACAACAACCTTTTGATCTAATTTTTAGTTTGGTGATTCATTCATAAAATTAAAGATCGATAGGGATAAATCAGCCATCCATTCTATCCCGTTATTCAAATCTGTTAAATTTTTTGAGAGTATAACCAGAATATATTTACGACCATCAGGTAATAATACGATCCCTGAATCATGACGGGAACCTTCCACTTCGCCTGTTTTATGTGCTATTTTAACATTTTGAGGTAATTTTGCCGGTATAATATTATTTGTTTTCTGATCCAAAAGAATGTTAGTCATTTCATCACAAACTTCTTTACTCACAATTTTGCCTAAAGCCATTTGTTTAAATATCAACATAAGATCATAAGCCGTAGTCGTGTTGTTTAACCCAGCTTCAAAGGCTTTCATATCCTCCACTCCGCGACGTATTCGAATGTCGTAAGCTCGCATCTCGTGCATCGTATCCATTACATTATCGGCTCCCACAAGTTCTATTATATTATTTGTGGCCAGATTACTGCTGTAGATGATCATTTCATAAGTCAGATCACGAATACGTTTTTGTTTACC
>DATFMK010000764.1:0-5841 GCA_035267005.1 Balneolales bacterium | reverse complement strand
GATACCGGAGGACGGTGTAAACCGGTCCAACAGGTAGCGAAACCATAAGCAGAGGAACCGTATGCGGGAAATCTGCTCGTACGGATCTGTGGGGGAGCGGGGAGGCAACGAACCGCTCTACCCGGAACCTTTAAAAGCTTGAGAGCGCTTTTTCGAGAACAGGATCGTTTCCTTTTATCACATCAATATGCTGTAAAGAAACAGAAATATCGGGTAGTATCGATTTTTGAGAGGCTGATCTTTTGCTTGTCTTGACAAATGCGTACGCATCACCTGGAAGTTGAATCTTGCGGGTTGCTCCCCGGTCACTCGAAGTTGGTTCCCCAATAACGTTAATTTTTCTTTTTTTACGAGCAGTTATAATATAATCTTCAGCCGAACCACTCGTAAATACATCCGTCAGAACAGCCATAGGTATTGATGATGTCATGGATAAAAGCTGATTCAGAAAACCTGATTTTACGTTTTCACAATCCTGCCGGCGCATTCTGAGATCCAATATAATGCCGTTTGCTTGTGAAAGCTTGGTTTGCAGATTATTTTGGGATGGATGTCCCGAGTAAGCGACAAGCGTTGAATAATTTAAATAAGCGATTCGGTTATCCAGCCATTTTAACTGTGCCTTCGGTGTGGCTCGTACCCAATTTACATGATCGCCATCCCGTAAACGTGTAATTCGAATTTCTCGTTTTTCTCCGGATGGTGTAGTGAATGAGAGACGAAAATAAGAGTTAGCCGGACCTCGTAATAGTCCAATTCCTGTATCCCGATTACCTTCAATCGCCGTGTGCCAAAGATATTGCTCAGTTGAGCTACTGATATAAGGTATAATATATTTTTCCAGATATTCCGTGACTGGAATTCCAGCAATAGCAGTTATTTCAGATCCGATTGGAATCTTACGTTCCCATTCTTTGGCAACATTCGATACAATAGCTTTTTTTTGAATATCGACTAATTGTAGGGGCGGACAAGTCATTAGTTTTCGAAGAAATTCCGGAAAGAGTACCCTCGTTTGTCCGTCGTGTAATAAAGCTGCGAATTCCTGTAAATTTCGATAATAGGTGAATAGAGTGAGCGCCTGAAGTGTGTTATTCAGATACTTGTGATAAGCCCGATTCCACCTTTTAGCATACTCCGGATTATAGCCATCGATATGTTGACTCGTCTCTTTCCAAATCAACGAAAGCCCGTAAACTTTGTCTGCATTAGTAATTTTCTCCATTCTGTACGGAGGATCATTTTTCTTGACCGAAGACTTATTTTGTGGTGTATTTCCAAGCATCAAAAAGCCACAAAAGAGTAATAAATAAAAACGTAACAAAAGCCCTCCCTGATAATTAATTTACATCCCAAATTCTAAGCCCAAATATTTATGTTCTAAACCCGGATTATTCATCAAGAAATTTAGTCGTGATCAAGCATTTTCAATTTCAACGCAGAGCACGGCCAAATTTCGCAGCTTGTTTAGCGATCTCAAAATCGAGGATCGGTTTATTTTTTATAAGTACAATAATTTACAATATGATATGTATTGTTACTTGTTGGTTACGTGGATAATTCGGGTTATTGCAATAATAAGTCAATAAAACCACAATAATTATTGCTGTATAAAATTTTAATAAACAATAAGTAACGAAAGGTATTTTGTTTAAGACAAATTACTCTTAAATTATTTATTATGATAATTCACCAAACAGAGAGACGAGTCCTATGAAATCAAATCTTCCCGCATTCTACATTATCTTTCTAATCACGATCTTATCATCGATTCTGTTTTTTACAAACTGTAAAAATGCTACTCAACAACAGAATCAGTCAGATGTTTATCCGATGTATGTCGATACTAACAATAATGGGATCAATGATTATTACGAGGAATTCACACATAATACCTCACAACCGAAAGTTGTATCTACCGCACAAATAGGTCATATGGCACAGGGACCCGCATCCTATAATCATCCTTTTACGGATTTAAATGGGGATGGTATTTGTGATTATGCTCAAAATGGCAGCAACACCTGGCATGGACCGGGTTTTTTAGATAACGATGAGGATGGGTATTGTGATTATTGGGAAAGTAATTCGTCCATGCAAAATCGTCAGGGAGGAATGTGGTTTAAAGATGAGAACCATAATCAAATCAATGATTATTTTGAACAGGCCTGGCATGATGGCCACGGACATCCGTTTGTGGATACCAATGGTGACGGGATCTGTGATTATGCACAGAATGGAAGTGATACCTGGCATGGTCCGGGATTTATTGATGAAAACAATGATGGCATCTGTGACCATTGGGAAAATGGCGGACGTGGTTATGGCAATGGAAATGGAATGCACATGGGTGGCGGAATGATGGGCGGTAATTGATTTTTAATAATAAAAAACCAGTGGGTGATGGAATAATTTTACCCACTGGTAAAAAACGCTCAAGCTTTATGTCTCCTATGTAATTATTTCGTTTCCATATTATGTTTTACTAACAATTAGTATTTGTGTTTCGTTCTCATTTAAGTGAGTATATTTATTTGATGCATCCATCTGATTCGCAATCATTTATATATTTTTTATATTGGTTTTACAGTAGGTACATATTATACCGAACCATTGCCTATGTTACGAGTTTAAATTTTGGGTATGTATTCATTTGATATTATTGGAGATATCCACGGCCATGCGGAAGAATTAATACAGCTTCTGGAAAAACTTGGTTATAAAGATCGCAATGGTTTTGAGCATCCAACACGACGGGTTTTATTTCTTGGAGATTTAATCGACCGCGGTCCCCGAGTTCGGGAAGTACTGCGCATCGTCAAGTGGATGACCCAAAAAGGAAGCGCCCGGGTCATTATGGGAAATCATGAGTATAACATCATCTGCTATTATACCAAATATCAAAACGAGTATTTACGAAGGCATGTTCCCAAAAATCAGAGGCAAAACGAAATGACCCGGCAAGCTTTTGAAGGACGAGAAGATGAATGGCAAGAATGGCTTGATTGGCTCAAAAAACTACCCTTATTTTTCGAATGTGAAGAATTCAGAGCAGTTCACGCGGCATGGGATCAACAGAAAATAAACCATATTCAAGAGGTATTATCAGATGGTCAGTTGACTGATGATTTTTTGATTCGTTCTGTGCAAATGGGGAATCTAGAGTATAAAATCGTAGAGATGCTTTTAAAAGGGCAGGAATTGTCACTCCCAGATGGTACCGAATATCCGGATAAGGATGGACATAATCGGTCTACTATTCGAGTTAAATGGTGGAGTCCTTTGAAAGGCAAAACCTATCAAGAGGCCCTTTTCCCTCAGGGAAATAAAGTTCCTGATTTACCGATACCTCAATTGCTGATCAATGAAGACATTTCCTATCAAAAACAGTTACGCCCTGTATTTTTTGGCCACTATTGGTTACAGGGAAAACCGTATCTGCAACAAAAAAATGTAGCCTGTCTCGATTATAGCGTGGCTAATAATGGAAAGCTAATGGCTTATCGTTTTGACGGAGAAGCAAGTTTAAAAAGTGAAAAATTTGTATGGATTTCCGGCTAATACAGGATTATGTTATTATTGCTCATCAAAGAGGATGGTATAGGAAACGCCCTCTTTACTTTTAAGTTTGATTTTAGCACCAAGCTGCCGGGCCAAGGTTCGGATTAATGTCAATCCCAGCGATTCGGAAAGCGAACAGAAGTTATCCGGAAAACCAACGCCGTTATCTGCAATTGACAAGTGGTATTTCTGATCTGTTTTTTTAAAGGCAATGGAGATGGTTCCGCTATTCCGGTTATTAAATGCATGTTCAAATGCATTATTAATGACTTCATTCAAGATCAAGCCACACGGAATGGCTTGATTTACATTAAGATATACGTCATCCAAATCATAAAGAACGTTAATATTTCGTCTGTATTCTTTATGGGATTGACGAATTAATCGTGTCAGGTCCTGAATATAATCATTGAATTTAATTTTCGATAAATTCTCATTTTGGTATAATTTTTCGTGAATCATCGCGATGGTATGAACCCGCATCTGACTGTCGTTTAAAGCTATACTCGCGTTACTGTCTTCGGTCACTTCTTTTTGTAGTTCCAATAAACCAGAAATAACCGCCAGGTTGTTTTTTACCCGGTGATGAACCTCAGAAAGCAGAACTTCTTTTTCCTCCAACGATTTTTTTATTTCTTCTTCGGCTTCCTTTCGTTTACTGATATCGATACTCATTCCCACAATATAGTCATGGCCCCTGTCACTAAAATGTTTGCCAGTAATGAAATAGGGCATCTTCTTTCCCTCTTTGGTTATCAGATGTAATTCTGTTGCTGCATTACCCTTTTCCAAGATCTCGCCAATCTTTTGTTTGGCGATTTCCCGATCCTCGGGAGCGTAGAAATCCATGGGGTTGATATTAGGTAATTCCTCATCGGAAAAACCGAGAATATCCACCATATTTTTATTCCAGCGGATTAACTGTCCTTTTTCATTGGCCACATAAAAAAGTCCGGGTAAGCAGTTGATAGCGGATTCCATAAATATTTTCTGATATTTAAGCTCCGATTCCGCTATTTTGCGCTTGGTTACGTCGCGCATTACGGAAAGATGAATACCAGGCATGATGTTAGTAACGGCTCGATATTCTATAATCCGTCTTTCCCCTGATTTATGCTGAAGATTGAATTCCCCTTCTAATTTGCCTTTTGAAATGAAACTATTCCATTCTTCATGATCTGTATCAATGAATTGATTCGGTGTGATGAAATCGATGCTTTTCATGTATAACTCTTCAAATGAATAACCCAATAATTGACAAGCAGCCTCATTGATATCAATGATTCTCATATTGTCATCTGCAAGTATAATGGCATCGAGCGAATTATCGAACAAAGACTTATAAAGCTGCTGACTTTTCTGTAGCTCTTTTTCTGCCAGTCTTTCATTCGTGATATCTTCTACCAGAGATAAAATGGAGATCAGTTCATTATTTGTATTCTTTAAGATTGAATTATGCCAGCGGGTATATTTTAGATTTCCATCCAACTTTGTGATGGTTAAGTCAAAGTGATTATTGTTTAAGTCACCTTCAATTAATTCCTTAACTTTTTCCTTGGCCAATACTTTCTCATTCTCACATACATATTTTTCAGTAAGTGTAAAAAGGTCCTGATTCTCTACTTTTACCTTTGATCGAGCAAATATCTTTTCTGCACTATTCGTCCAGGTTTCTATTTTTAAATTTTTATCCCACTCGATTATAGCTAATGGACTATTGTTAATATGATATTTTAACTGATTATAAGCGATATCCAATAATTCGTTTCTGTTGAGTTGCTCCGTGATATCCTGCGAAAGCACCAATGCCGCTGATTGTCCCTCATATTCTATGGGCTGTATGGTAATTTGTGTATAAAACAAACTCCCATCTTTCTTAACATGCAAACGTACCCCGGATTCTTCCGTTTTTTTAATGTTGTTTTTAATATGATTCAGGCTTTCATATTCTGAAGATCGAAGTAGATCACTCAGATTTAGATTAAGAAATTCTTCTTGGGAATAGCCATATTTATGCAAAGAAGCCTCATTAACCTCTAACATATTTAGAGTTTTGGCATCAAATATCCACATGGGCTGTGGATGTTGTTTAAATATAATAGAATCGGGGATATTCATTGGTCCTTATAATGGAGTGTGGTTTTAACAAACTACAAGAAGCCTATGCAAAACCGTTCTTTTGCCCAATATCTGCATTTTCGCGACTTCGAAATCCTCGAATCCCGAAAGCATTCGGGATGCTGCGGTTCCGAAGTCGCTCAGGCTTTGATATTGAACAAA
>DATFMK010000763.1:0-4480 GCA_035267005.1 Balneolales bacterium | reverse complement strand
ATGCATATAATAGCAGAAAAAAATATATAACAATTAGAGATAATGAATATTTTAAAGATCAGAAAATATTTTGTGAAGATTTATTTAAAAATTATGGAAATCTAGCTGATATTAATTTTAAGGAAAAATTTCCTGATAATTTACAACAACTTTTTTGGGAAATGTATTTGGGTAATGTTCTAATTAATTATTTACATGATAATAAGCATAGTGAAAATAAAAAATTAGTTAACTCAGCAAATAATGGACCAGATTTCGAAATTTATCCTAATCAAATAATGAATATAAGTAAAAAACTATGGATAGAAGCTGTATGTCCGAGAATCGGAGAATATGATTATCTCAACATCAATCGTAATAAAATTCCTAAGGTTACAATTTCAAATGAAATTTTATTGAGATACACACAAGCCCTTTCTAGTAAAATTAACGGCACAAAAAGTACAAACGGTTATTCTGATTATTTGAAACAAGAAATTGTGAGTGATGATGATTATTATGTTATTGCATTAAATGCAGCATTAATTGATAATAAACCAATTGGCAGTGATTATTTTCATAGGATTTTCGAAGCCTTATTGCCTATAAAAAACCAAATTATAAGCTACAATATATATTCAAATAAAGTTAAAGAGATTAAAAACGGTTCATGTGAATATATCCCAAAACATAGGTTTAATTCATTTGAAAAAATATCAACTAATTATTTCAATGATAAAAAATACAAAGGGATTAGTGGATTATTACTGTCATATTCAACGTGTGGATACTACAAATATAATTTGGGTTCTGATTTTGTTTTTATACATAATCCACTAGTAGCTAATAAATTACCTAAAAGTTGGCTCAAAAAAGGAATAGAAATTAATTTTTCAAAGTCTTAATGAAGTATTATTTGTAAAATGGCAACTAAAATCAGAAATCTCTAACACGATAATTTACTATCACTTAAACACGACAAAATTCTTTAATCCTTCGCGGTTGATTAAAAATCTGCGAAAATCCGCGTCGTCTGTGTCATCCGCGTTCTATGTTTTTCGAAATTGTAATAAATTAGATTTGGCGTAGTTATCATCAAAATACATAATTTTCACAAACACATATGAAGCTCGATCTCTCTTTTTACCGACGCGATGATGTCCTGCAAATCGGTAAAGATTTACTTGGAAAATATCTTTTCACCAAAATAAACGGTGAAATTACCGGTGGTATGATTGTGGAGACGGAATCGTATATGGGAGCAGTCGATAAAGCAGCTCATTCATACGGAAACCGGCGAACTGAGCGGACTGAAGTAATGTATCAACCCGGCGGTGTTTCATATGTGTTTTTATGTTACGGGATCCATTCTCTGTTTAATGTAATTACCAATGAAAAAGACATCCCCGAAGCAGTATTGATCCGTGCTGTTAAACCCACCCACGGAATCGATACCATTCTGAGACGACGAAATAAAACCAAACTACAACGAAATGTCGCCGGCGGACCGGGTATGCTTTCTCAGGCTTTGGGGATCGACCGAAATCATGATGGATTGAATTTAACAGGCGATACGGTCTGGATCGAAGATCTCGATGTCAAAATATCCGAAAATGATATTTTAAGGAGTCCGCGGGTAGGTGTCGATTACGCTCAAGAAGATGCCGATAACCCGTGGCGTTACCGCATTAAAGGCAGTGAATGGACAAGTCCGGCAAAATAAGTTTCTGCCTTCTGCCTTCTGCCTTCTGCCTTCTGCCCTTAAAACTAAATTCCATAGCCTGTTGATCAAATTACTATTCAACATTTCCGTATAATTACAAAATTCCTTTCGTATCCTGTTGGTTTATCTTATACATTAAGAAGAAAATCCTTTATATTTAAAACAAAACAACTTGAGGAAAAAAGTCAGGGAGATTATTCCATGCTCAAATCACGATATTTAGTCATTACAGGGTTAATCGTTTTAGCCGCTGTCGCTCGATTATTACCACACTTACCGAATTTTACACCTATTATAGCCATCGCACTTTTTGGTGGTGCCTATTTTGCAGATAAACGTCTGGCTTTCGCTGTTCCTTTCGCTGCAATGTTTGCCAGTGACCTCCTATTAGGTTTTCACAGCACAATGATTTTCGTTTATATTGGTTTTGCATTAGCCGTTGGTTTAGGTATGCTCATCCGTAATCAAATAAGTATTCTCACCGTAGGCGGTGCCGCTCTTGCAGGCGCTATCATATTCTTCCTGATCACCAACTTCGGCGTATGGCTAACCGGAATGATGTATCCTATGACATTTCAGGGTTTAATTGCAAGTTATGCGGCAGGTATTCCCTTTTTCCGTTACAGCATACTTGGGGATTTGATCTATTCCGGTGTACTCTTTGGCGCTTTTGAATATGCCAAATATAAACTACCAGCTTTGCAAAAAGTGAGAGTGTAATAAACGAACCATGAAGGATGCAGAGTAAGTCGGTAAGTGGTACGAGTCAAAATTATTGGCAGATAATGTTGTTGTGTTCCCCCTTTAGTTAGGGGTGAAAAAGTGAGTTCCCGGATCCCAGATAAAGTAAACCGTGTAACCAGCGCGAATCTGCGATTCAGACAGTAAAGGGTGTAGCAAAGACAAAAAAATCAGAATTTGGATTTTCAGGATTAATGGATTTTAGTATTAAAACCCAATTTAATCATCCTTGAATCCAATAAATCCTAATTCAGTCAATTTAGAACGCGGATGATATAGATTGGGCGGATGATCGCATATTTTTATAGAATAACCAACGACCAATCATTCTGTTCTGTAACTCTCAGTAATGAACTATCCCCTATTCTGTCATTCCGACCTTAGCGGAGGAATCTAACAACGGCCAGATGCTTGATATAATTATTAAGCGAATTGAAGATTATCAACCATAATAGATTTCTCAGGATGACAGCCCGATAACCTTGTTATAGGACAAGGATCTATCGGTCTGAAAGTTTTGGACCATCTGGATTAACCCCGTTTTTTCCGTTTTCCGTCCTCTGTATTCCCTCCCCATATTTTTTAAAATCCTTCCAACCGCTTATCTTCTTAATATTACGCAATAACGGAATAAACTTACCTTATCATCATTGAATGAAACGAGCAGTTGTCATTGGAGCTACTTCCGGCATCGGCAAGGCGCTGGTTTATAAATTACATAAACAGGGATATATCGTTGGGGCAACAGGTCGCAGATTTGCACTTCTTGAATCTCTTGAAAACGATATTGCATCCAATATATTCATACAACAACAGGATGTTCGAAACACCGCCGATGCAATAAAACAACTTGTAAATTTAATTGAACGAATGGGTGGCCTCGACCTGATCATCATTAATGCGGGAATTGGGAATAACAATAAAGATTATCTCTGGGAAATTGAACGAAATACCATTGATGTCAATATCCGCGGCTTTGTGGCTATGACCAATACGGCATTTAATTATTTTAGGGAGAATAATGGCGGAAAGGGACATATCGTTGGTATCTCTTCGGTTGCAGCTCATTTCAGTTTCGGAAAAGCCACCGCTTATAATTCATCCAAAGCCTTTGTCTCTCATTATCTAAAAGGCTTACGATTCAAAGCACATCAATTGAACAACAATATTACGGTAACCGATATCAAACCGGGTTTTGTAGCTACTCCGTTAACTCGAAATAACAAAGCGATGTTTTGGGTGATATCATCTGAACGGGCTGCGGAGTTGATTTACCGTGTCATCGACCGAAGGAAAGATTCCGCCTATATTCCTTCGAGATGGAGTATTATTGCCCGCCTTTTTCCCCTTGTTCCGGATTTTATTAAACGGAATATTTGACTGTTTGATTTTTTATAACGTTACAATTGCTATCTAAAAAATATCCTAAATGATTTTTAAGATAATGTGAGTTCGAAATAATCATAAACATAAATGTTGGATTTATCAAGTTTCCTATCAACATTTAGTAGATCTCTCACCCAAAAAGCGGGTTCGAGATGACGCCTTTGTGTGATATTTTTAAACCTAACCAACAGTTTATTACCCATTCGCGTCATTTCGACCAGAGGGAGAAATCTTCTTAGTGAATTAGGTATTTAAATATGCTGTTTTAAATAAATTTATCTCGAACTCACGTTAACCCGGATTATTCACCAAGAAATTTTGTCGTGTCCCGAAAGGTACTGTGTTAAAAATGTGCATGAAACGTACATGGGTACGTCGATCAAGCATTTTTAAATTCAACGCAGAGCACGGCCAATTTTCGCAGTTTTTTTTAGCGTCTTCAAAATCGAGGATCAGTTTATTTTTTATAAGTTACTTTATTTACAATATGATATGTATTACTTCATATTAGTTACGTGAATAATTCGGGTTATTGCGCCAAGTTAAGCCCATGAAAGGGGGATTAACGATTATGTTCTTTGAAACCTTTCGCAGGAAGCCTTCAGGTACCCAATCCTGTCCGGTAAAGCCTAACCAGTTGCCGGAACCGAG
>DATFMK010000762.1:0-4417 GCA_035267005.1 Balneolales bacterium | reverse complement strand
GGGAGATACCGGATGTCCATTTTATTTGATCTCAATGCATTTCCCCCATTTTGCTTCAACTAATTCGGAGATGATCCAAAATTTATAACGTCGGAAACAACAATCCCGTCGAATTAATGGAGTTTATATAGACAATTGAGAAAAGTCTTGACAAAAAGGCAAAAAAAGAATCCCTTGATCTCCAGCCTGGAGATGGCGTCGCCACGTATGCGGATATTGCTGATTTAAAAAATGATTTCTTTTGGCCTGGATCTTTCATAGAGAAGGCTATAGAGCGTTTCATTGCATGGTTCAAGGATTAGGTTATAAATAGTTCCCATCCATAAATAGTCTTTTTTGCCCGGATCAGCGTTTTCGGCGGGTTTCCGGCTGCGGCATACAGGGAGGTTGCCTTCCTGTCTCACTTTGGTAGGACCGAAAACCCTTGTGCGGCCTTGATCTAAACAACAAATGCTCATTTATTAATTGGAAACACAATGTGCCCATCTTACAAAGGGATGGACATTACTGCGACCCTTGATTTAGTACTTTGTGATTTTTGTTACAAAATAATTTCCAATTATACCAAAAAAACGAAACATTGAAACCTCGTAACAATATAGTAAATTTTGGTTTTTCTTTTTTCGTGATAAATATTTTTTCCGGCTTTACCGGGAAATGAAAGGTTATAAAAGTGAAGTTAACAATCGCTGGAACCGGCTATGTGGGACTCGTCAGCGGAACCGGATTTGCAAACCTGGGCAATGACGTCATCTGTTTTGATATCGATGCGGTAAAGATAGACCTGCTGAATAAAGGTATTATACCGATATACGAGCCCGGTCTCGAGGAAGTATACAAGAGAAACCTCGAAGCAGGAAGGATAAGGTTTACAACAGATACCCAAAATGCGGTCCAGGAATCCGAAATTATTTTTATTTGTGTGGATACGCCGACCAACGAACACAAGGAAGCGGATCTTTCAGCCGTGGAGAACGTCGCAAGAGTCATCGGCGAATATATCAATGACTACAAAATTGTTGTTAACAAGAGTACCGTGCCGGTGGGAACAGCGGATATCGTAAAAAAGATTATTAAAGAAAATCAGAGAAACAAGGTCGAGTTCGATGTTGTTTCAAACCCTGAATTTTTAAGGGAAGGCGCTGCGGTAAAAGATTTTGAAAACCCGGACAGAATCGTGATTGGTACAGATAGCAGAAAGGCCGAAGAAATTATGACTTCCTTGTATCGATCCAGAGCGAGGACGGATAAACCTATAATGGTTACAGATATAAGGAGTGCAGAGATTATCAAATATGCATGCAATACCATGCTCGCCACCCGGATCAGCTTCATGAATCAGATTTCATATTTGTGTGAAAAAACCGGGGCAGATATCAAGGAGGTTGCAAAAGGCATGGGACTGGACAATAGAATCGGACCACGATTCCTCCAGGCAGGCATCGGGTTTGGGGGGAGTTGCTTTCCAAAGGATGTAAAGGCGCTTATTGCTACATTGAAGCAATACGACTGTGACGCTGAATTGATTGAAGCTGTAAACAGAATCAATGAGAAACAAAAGAGTGTCGTTGTAAACAAACTGAAATCAAAATTAGACATTAAGGGAAGCACCATAGCGGTTTGGGGTATTTCATTCAAACCCAAGACGGACGATATCAGAGAGGCCCCTTCGCTTAAAATTATACAAGAATTGCAGAACATGGGCGCAAAAATTCATGCGTGTGATCCGGTTGCCATTGAAAACGCAAAGAAGGTTTTAAACCAGGTTGAATTTTTTGAAAACCCCTACGAATCAATCCGCGATTGTGATGCATTGATCGTTGCAACGGAATGGAATGAATTCAGGAATCTCGATATGCGAGCGGTAAGGATTCTTTTAAAAAAACCGATCGTTATTGACGGACGAAACATCTATGATCCAAAAGAGATGAGAGATCTGGGGTTTGAGTATGAGGGAATTGGTAGATAGCCCTGTAACTCCATTGAACTGAAACTCAATGGAGTGTTATCAGTTCGTCGTTCCGTGTTATTGGTTTTTAGTTGAAAAATGAACAGACTTACAATTCGATTTTTATAGAGAGAAAATTTCACCAAATTAGTCCTTAACGTGGTGAAACAGTAGTAGATTAAATTTTGTTAATCCTGTTTTAAAAAAGTAATCAATAATTCGATTGAGACCTTTGTAAAAAGTTCAATTTTGTTCAAGGCCAAGGACGGCGAAAATTTTAACCACAGACATACAATGGGTATTTCGAAGATTAAAATTTGAGCCGGACGATGGGATTGGACAAAAGGGGATGTTTTACAAAGGTCTCAAATGGAGAAAACATCATGAAAAAAACCTTACTTCTTTTAAGTTTCTGCTTGGCTGTTTTATTCGCATTCAACTTGCCAAGGATATCTTACGGTGCTGAATCAACTTCAGCCTCGGCAATAAATAAACCCGCAAAAACCGGGGAAAAATGGTCCAACTGGGTTTCTCTTGATTCATACAAAATCGGTAGCGGTGATATTTTGGAAATAATGACATGGAAAGAACCGGAATTTTCCAGAGAAGAAGTGTTGGTCAGAATCGACGGTAAAATTTCTTTTCCCCTCCTGGGCGACATCCATGTCGCCGGCCGAACACCCATGCAGGTCAAAAAAGATATTGAAGCAGGGTTGAAAGATTATGTTGACAATCCGATTGTTACGATTCATGTAAAAGTTCCTGGAAGTCAAAAAATTTACATTTTGGGGGAGGTCGTCAATACCGGCGAATACCCGATGATAAAAGACCTGACCGTTCTCCAAGCATTTGCCCTTGCAGGCGGATTCACCGAATGGGCCTCCAAAAAAGAAATTATTCTTCTTCGAAATGAGGCTGGAAAAGAAAAGATTTATAGGATCAATTATAAAGACATCGTGCAAGGAAAAGATTACAGCCAGAATATACATTTAAAAGCCAATGACACCATTATTGTCCCTTAATTTTTTAGGACACAGATGAACGCAGATTTTAAGGATATTAAATATAAATCGCTAACTGAAAAAATTATTAGGATCTTTTATAGAGTGTACAATCACCTTGGTTATGGTTTTTTGGAGAAAGTGTATGAAAATGCAATGATGATAGAATGTAAAAGAGAGAGTCTCCCCGCTTTTTCACAATATGCAATAAAAGTGTTTTATGAAGATGAGATTGTAGGTGAATATTTTGCCGATATACTGGTTGATGATAAGGTAATTGTTGAGATTAAAGCGACGACGAATTTAACAATAGAGCATGAGGCACAATTATTAAATTATCTGAAAGCAACCGATAAAGAAGTTGGCCTTCTATTGAATTTTGGGCCAAAACCAGAAGTTAAACGTAAAGTGTTTGATAATTTTAGAAAATAATAATCTGTGTTTATCTGTGAAAATCTGTGTCCCATTTAAAATTTGGAGGCTAAAATGAAAAAATTATTTTTTATGGCGATCTGTACCGTTCTTCTGACAACGTCAATCAGCCATGGCTACCAGGCAACCTTTACGCCCAGATTATCCGTTGGTGGAGAATATACCGACAATCTTTTCCTGACGGAAACAGACAAAGAAGATGATTTTATTACAACCATAACGCCAGGATTTACGGGTCAAATCCTGGGGAAAACCAGCGGCGCAGAAATTTCATACGATCCTTCTTATGCTTTTTATAACACCTACGATGAATACAACGGATGGCGCCATGATGCTCGATTTTCAGGGTGGGTCAATCTGGCAAAATACACCCGTTTGGATGTCAGAGACAGTTTCCTGTACACCGAAGACCCGCTCAGAGATGCAGATATTGCGAGAATCAGAACCGAAGACCCTGAACTCCCCATAGATTCTACCATCCGGAAGAGCCGTCGGACATACTATACCAATTTTGCCGGCGTGAATCTAAATCATCAGTTCGGCGAAGAAGATTCTTTCAGGTTGGGATATGTTTACCGTTTGCTCAGAAACGACGATCCGACTTATGACGACAATGACGGACAGACACCATCCATAGGATTGACTTACTGGTTTTTACCTCAATGGGGTTTTGAAGCAAATGCTTCTTATACAAAAGGGGAATTCGAACTGTCAGACGATCGTGATTTAATGTCCGGCGATGTGAGTCTGATTAAAAAATTCACCAGAAATCTTGAAGGGTATATCCGATATAAGCATTTAGTCGTTGATTATGATGGTCTTACGGAAGACGATACAACCTACAATCCTTCCCTAGGAATAAAATATCTAATTGCGGAGGATGTATCTTGTTTCCTGGATGTGGGTTGGTTCTACAATGACTTTGAATTGAGGGAGGATAAATACGGCCCTACGGGGAACTTGCGTGTAATAAAAACCTTTAAACGGGGGACCCTGAATTTCGCAGCATCCGGTGGTTACGACTATTCATTGTTCG
>DATFMK010000761.1:0-4257 GCA_035267005.1 Balneolales bacterium | reverse complement strand
CGCGGTTGCCGAAACAGGACCCGTTCAGGAGATAATTGAAGGCAATGCCATGACGATCGAGCAGGCTGATGTAATGCCGCAGATCTGCTTCAGAGAGCGGTGTCGCCAGATAGCGGGGACGGCCGCCGCTGACACCGTCGTTGGGGAACTTGCCGTAAACTTCATCCACCGGGTAAGCGGCGAGCGCCGTAACCAGTTCCGGATCGTAGTTCGCCGCCAGCGATAAATTTGCCGGTTGGGGTGTGGCACGAACGGCGCTCGTCGGCTCAGTTGGCATGTGGATCAATCCCTTACCGTGGAGATGCAGATTTCAGTTCCCTGCCGATTGCGGCGGGTACAGCGAGAAATCGATATTTCCGCGCTCCACATCCGTTTGAGGGAAACGAAAAACAGCCCATTCAGATTTTCGGCGAAACTTAACAGAATCCCGAAGAAACCTCCGAATCCCATCATAATGAATCTCCAGCCTTTCCATTTTTCCGGATGTAAAGAAATAAATAAATATCCCCCCGGACCTGGAATTTCCCATCATCCGGCGGGGCCCTGAGGGGTCAGGCATTTTCAGGGTGTATCCCCTTAAATGCCGTTACTGTAACATACCGCCAAACATTTTATTTTTCAATTGTTCTTTTTGTTCGGCTTTAGGGACATCCTATATCTCAGAACTTTTACTCATCCGGTTTGAAAATGCTGCAATTCGACAGTGTAAATGGTGTCGTATCTGGAATTGTGAATAATATGCTGCTATTCACAATTCACGATTTGACCCCATTCACGTTCATCTTTTCCTCCCATAGACAACATATAATCTTAGGAGCACTAAACCTTGTAGTGCAAATAGAAACTTATAATTTAAAGATGTGCCGCAAATTTTTAGTATTTCAATATCAATTTAATTACAGATATCATCAAAAGCAGGCTAAACAAATCTCTTTTTTTAATCCAAGCAAATGCTGCTTTGCCCTAACCTCTGCCTGTCGAAGCGAAGCGTAGATCCCGATTTATCGGGGATACCTGCCCTCCTCTTTTAATCATTGAACAAGAAAATAAACTTTAAATGTAAAGTACTTCCCCTAATTCCTCGTCCCCAAGATCCCGAAACGCATGAAATCATAGACGTCCCGTTTATTTCCCCAGGTAAAAAAATGTCAATAATTAATATTTAAGATTTATCCCGTTAAACGTTGTTGCTTGTATTTAACTGGGATGCGACCCTCATGTCTTTTTTTGCGGGCAATGCTATTGTTGGCATCTTTCAGGTTGTCAGCCTGTGCTTTCTTGCCATAAAAGCAACTCAAGGTTGACCAACTCCGATTATATATATCGTATTTCTTACGAAAATGCAAAAAAGGCAAACCCCGAAAAAAAGGATTTGCCCTTATTGGAAAACGATATCACAAAATTTTTTAAGCTCTGATATTTACATTTTCATAGCAGGTATCAAAAGTGTAGATCGTCCATCTGTCAGCTTGCCCCGCTTTTTAGGTGAGCAATTAGTCTATTCAAGCAAGTTGTGTAACTCAGATAATATCCTATTTACTCCTCACAAGGCGAAAGCCTAAATCATTATTCAGGTAGGGCTCAATCTGCGAGCTCTTAATCCCACTTTCATAGCTACGAGTGGCGCAACGAGCGTATCTCTGCTTCGAGTTCCAACTACCTCCACGATAGACCTTGGTATACCCTTCTTCCCTAAATAATGGGTTATTCCGCTTATGTTTTTTATAGGCCCACGATCTATATGTATCCGCACACCATTCGTTTACATTGCCATTCATATCAAACAGACCGAGCCCGTTGGGGTTCTTTGTGGCCACAGGGTGCGTAGAACCGTTACTGTTTCCGTGATACCATGCCAGACTGTTAAGGTCGTCCCCTCCGGCATACTTCTCCGGTTTTCCACCACTTCTAGCCGCATACTCCCATTCTGCCTCAGTTGGCAAACGAAATTTATAAGTGATAGTGGTCGATGAAGAAAGTTTCTTAGTAAACTTCTCTACCTCCGGAAATGAGACTTTTTCGAGCGGATAATTGTCGCCTTTTTTGAACTTGGCTGGATTATCCCCCATGATCTGCTTCCACTGTCCTTGGGTAACCTCTGTCTTCCCCATCCAAAAACCATCCACACAAACTTCGTGGACAGGTTTCTCATCACTAACACAGTCACTCGTCCAACTCCCGCAGCCCATCTCATAGCACCCACCAGGAACCCAGACAAATTCCATTCCAGTTACTGGTTCCTTCCAGATTTCTCCAGCAGTCGGAGTACTCGACTGTGCGATTATTGTGCATGGGAATACAATTAGAGCGAATGCGAGAAGCCATCCAGAAAACGTTACTTTATCGAAAATTGCCATAACCCCCCTCCTTTGCTGTAAATAATTGCATCGTTCACTTCACTTTCTTTTGTTTTAAATCGTGAGACAAATCGGACTGACAAAGCACCATGCGAAAAATACAATCTGAAAATAAAAACAATAAAAGACAAAATATTATAAAGTTTTGTCGTTTCATTTCATGAAGAGAAATAGTTGTAAGTCAACAATTTGAACAGAGGAAAAACAGAAGATAGCCTTTTAAATTAAAATGGTTGTTATTACGTTTAATGAAGATAAAAGTTGTGAAAATGAGGTCAGCAGAACAATAGATGCTCCACAATGAGAAATGATTATATTTGGAAGGCTGATCTCTGGGAATAATTATATTAAATTTTAAATATTGTCAAAAGAATTAAAAAAAAATCTTAAATATACTTAACCGAAAAAAAATACTTAAATTTCAGTTTCTTTCCGAAATAAAACAAGGGATACCTATCCAATATCTCGATATCAATTTAATTACAGATATCGTCATCAGCAGGCTAAACAAATCGCTTTTTTTAATCCAAGTAAATGCTACGTTTGTCCCCTGGCCTCTGGCCCTTGATCTTTAACTTTTGATTTCAATTTTAGTTCACTTTAGTTCACTTTAGATCACTTTAGTCACTTGTAATCCTGACCTCTGACCCCTGTATTTTATACTTCTTTAATCACTAATCAAGACGCGACACCATTTATTTCAATCCCTTTGATTTTCCTCCTTCTTTCTTTTTCTAGTCTATACCATTCTCTTATTTTTTTTAATCCATCTTGTCCGAGCACATCGTCACGATCAAAATAGAAAGTGATTACATTACCAAGATAATCAATTAAACTCTCCCAACGTTCAAAATAAATATAAGAAAGCCGCCGAAAATAAGCTCTAAAAAAACTTTCTAATAATTCTAACCGGTTCCCTTTCCATTCTCTTTTGTTTTTATATAAAAATTTTATGACACCTACAGCTGAAATCATATCCCTTATCCCGATATGGGTCTTTTTTATTATCTCAAAAAATGGATCGACATATTTAATTTTATTCTTTTTGAAATAGCCTTCAAAGGTGTGCATCTCTTCACGATCACAAATCTGGCCTCCCATATTCACATCTTGTTCATGGAAAGTAACGTGGTACAATTCGTGGTTTTGTTTCCGGGCTGTACCTATCCCTATCTCTTCGGCGATAAACGGCAAATAATCTTCCAAGGGTATAACTTCTTCCCCCGAATTAAAAAACCTTTCTAAAACCGGCATAAGTTTTCTCCCTGAACGTTGCCTTTTTATTGCCTGATCTCTTAATAACGGAGAAATCCTTTTTCGCAACCTAAATAGTCCTGGATCATCTAGCTGCGAAATCTTTGATATCCTATGTGGACTGATTGCACAATTAACAATTAAATATGGTAGCGCTTTTTTTCCATCATTTTCGTATTCAGCTTCTTCAAAATTACCCTTTCCATCAGGTAGACTATACAATGGTTGATATGCCAAGAAATCAATGAATCCTTCACTGTAAGGGCCTAATTTTTTATATGATGTTAAAACGTTATTTTTATCTATCTTATCTCCAATTCCAGTAAACTTTATTGAATTCTTATTATGGGGTTTAGAAACCGGATCGTGAAATAAACCGGATGATTTGAATGCTAATAATCTTCTGTCAGGTAAAGGAATATAACATTGACGTAGGTTAGCAACCGAAAACTGCGCCTTGTCATAATGTCTATCCGTCACCGCAATAATAATTTTACCCCCTCTCGTCAATATTTCATTTGCCATCTTAGGCTTACCACAGAGAAAAATTCCTTTGTTTTCGATGATATAATCAGATAGAGTCTTATCTCCTTTTATCTTTTCGCCGGCTAACTTTTTATTGCAAATTTTCATCTTTCCTGTTTTC
>DATFMK010000760.1:0-2591 GCA_035267005.1 Balneolales bacterium | reverse complement strand
ATCTTATATCGAAAGGTTACAACCGGAGTTAATATTTACCGATGCCGATAATCAAAATCGTCTTTCTTATTATCAGGATAGGCAGATGCTTTTTCCAGCATTTAATAAGGCATACATAAATAACAATGTAAGATCTGGAGTCAGCCCTGATCCCGAATCTTATTTTGGATATTTTTTTACTTCTGGTACAACTGGACAACCCAAAATTGTGCCGTTAAAAAGACGACAAATGTATCATGCTGCAGAATCCTCAGCTCTCAATTTTCGTCCGGATACAAACCGTTTTTGGCTTTTATGTATGCCACTGAATCACATCGGCGGGATTTCAGTCATTTTAAGATCACTTCTTTACGGAAGCGGCATTTACAGACTCTCCTCTTTTGATAAAGAATTGGTGAAAAATTTGTTGATTGAGGAAACCTCCATTCAGGTCGTCTCATTTGTACCAACGATGCTAAAACGCCTGTTATCAGATCCGGATTTCAGTGTGCATAAAAACTTTAAGACTGTTTTACTTGGAGGAGCCCCGGCATCTCCTAAATTACTCAAAGAGGCTCTTAGAAAAAATATTCCGGCTATTCCGAGTTTTGGGATGACCGAAACCTGTGCGCAAATTGCTGCTGTGAAACTAAATAAACGGTTCAAAATAAAATCAGGCCTGGTTGGGACCATTTTTCAGGGTAATGAAGTATCCATTCGTAATGAACAGGGACTATCATTGCAACCCAGTGAAATAGGAACTATTTGGCTTAAAGGTCCACAGGTGTTTGATGGATATTTTGATGATTTCGATAACACTAATCGTTTTGATGATGACGGATGGTTTGATACACACGATTCGGGTTGGTTAGATGAGAAAAACCGATTATACGTTTTCAGCCGCCGATCTGATCTAATCATATCAGGTGGAGAAAATATTAGTCCTTATGAGGTAGAACAGGCTCTCCAAAATGTAGAAAGTATTGATGAAGCCGCCGTAACCGGTTTACCTGATGAAGAATGGGGACAAATCGTAACGGCGCTCGTTGTTTTTAAAGATGGATATTCGATCAGTTTGGAAGAATTGCGATCGGCATTACATAATGAACTACCTAATTTCAAAAAGCCCCGTCGTCTAATTAAAGTTGAATCTCTGCCTAAAACCCGATCCGGTAAGATCCGAAGAGATCAATTGAAGGTAATAGCTGATCAATCCTGATCACATCTAATGATTTCAAGAAGTCATCTGACTTCTAATTCATTACTAAATATCACAATTGCCCGGAAAAAAGTTTATAAATAAAAGATAAAAAGCGATCAATCGTCAGCCCTCACCGATCAGCGTTATTCTTATCCCGAATTATTCACGTAACCAATAGGAAGGAATACCTACCTTATTGTAAATTAACGTGAGGTTTGGATAAGAAAAAGAAGAAAAATAGGAGGCTATTTTGTATATTAAGTAATTGTATAACATAAACTTAAATCAAAAAAACACCTCTGTTTGAAGATCAAATTACGGATATTTTTGTAAAAGTCGATGATTTTTGTCTCACGTATTCCCGATTTATTAATCAGGTTAAAAAATTACCTTCTTCTAAAAACAAATCAACCCGAAAGCGACCGGATAGACTTAGCGATTCGGAAATCATTACCATTCTGATTGGCTTTCACATGGGCTCTCATAAAAACTTTAAGCATTACTATAACTACCTGATCAAGGCTCAATATCTGCACTTATTTCCTGGCCTGGTCAGTTATCACCGGTTTCTGAGTTTACGGGAAAACGTCTCGGTTCCTTTTATGCTCTTTCTCAAACACAAGTGTATGGACCCGTGTACCGGACTGAGCTTCATCGATTCGACTAAACTCCGGATGTGTGATAACCGGCGGATCATTCGGGAGATGACCCAGGACCTATTTGGGAAACTCTTTGGAGATAAAGACTATATCAGTAAAAGCTTTATTCAATACCTTATTTAATGATGGAATTCAACTGATTACCAAACTCCGTAAGAATATGAAAGGACATATTATGAGCCTGAATGACCGGATTCTCCTACGCAAAAGGGCCCTTATCGAAACCATTAACGATGAGTTGAAGAACATGTGCCAGATTGGACATTCCCGACACCGATCGGTAAATGGATTCTTGTTTAATGTAATGAGTGCGCTGGCTGCCTATAGCTTCTTTGCCAAGAAACCCTCTTTAAATTTAGAGCGTGTCCCGGACAATCAGCTTTCACTTGTACCAGCTTAACCAAACCTTACGTTATTTAAGTCCGAGAGACTCCTAGACTTAAGAGAACAACCTCTTCAAAAAAAGCCTCTTTTATTCCATCCGCATTATTCACATATACTACAATAAACAATACATAACATTTTTAAAAACAATATTTTGAAAATAATAAAGCTTTTCTCAAATTTGAGGAATCTAAAAAGAGCTGCGAAATGTTGCCGTGCACTGCGTTGAATTTAAAAATGCTTAATCAAGGCACCCCTGTACGTTTCATGCACATTTTTATCCCGAAAGCTTTCGGGACACAACAAAATTTCTTGGTGAATAATCCGGGTTAGCCCGAATTCCATAAAAAAGTAGACAGCCAAATATA
>DATFMK010000759.1:0-3642 GCA_035267005.1 Balneolales bacterium | reverse complement strand
TGTCTGCGTCGATTGCAAAAGATTCCTAAAATAGTGTTAGCATTTTTTAAGCATCCAGAATGTAGTTATGCTTTACAATAATGTCTAAATAATTATGGCGCTATTAGTAAGTACCATTTGTGATGATTACATAAACACCATAGGCGAACATGCCTATGACCCAGATTGCGAAGATCCAGAATTCGTTTTTAAGAGTTTTTCTGAATCTGGCACGCATAGTTTATATCCTCGTCAAATTCACCGTGCATATCGTCCATATAGACTGGCACGGTGCAAAAATTGTCATCGACGAACTTCATAATGGTCTCGATGTCATAACGGTTTTCGATCATCCACTAATATGATAGCCACGAGAAAAATTATAAATTTCCTTGATGGCTTTTGGGCTAAAAATTTCTCCAGTAGCGCCAGCAATTTTCAGACGATGCCGAATATACATTGCTGTTTCTTTCTGTGTCAAAGGTTCAATATGATACTTTACAGCTATTCTTTGCCAAGTTGCCTTATTAATATCCTTTATCAAAAATTTATTAAATTCACTTTGTCCAACCAAAAAAATGTTAAGCAGCTTTATATGATCCAATTCTATATTAGACAATTGTCGAATTTCTTCTAGAAGTTCAGAACTTAGTCTCTGAGCTTCATCGATAATGATTAAAACCTTTTGATTTAAGGCAAAAGCATTTTCAATAAATTTCTTGAAAAAGATCAGGAATGACCCTTTACTATTGAATTTCCTATTTATATTAAATTTGAAAGCAAGGTAATTTAAAAAATCGATAATGTTCAAGCCAGGATCTGGAATTGTGGCAATTAATGCGGGCACATCTATTTCTCTTATCAGGCGATTTATTAAGGCTGTTTTTCCAGTACCAATGTCCCCAGTTAAAAGTAAAAATCCTATATTTGCCTGAATTCCATATTTTAAGGTAGCAAGCGCTTCAGAATGTTTTTCACCAAGCCACAAAAAACGTGAATCCGGGCTTATGGAGAAAGGTTCCATATTCAAATTATAATGGGAAAGATACATCGCTTTTATTATTCTGATTTCCCTGGATTATTCTTTGTCAGAGTTGTTTTTTTATATAAGACAACATGTGAAATGCCGTTTTTCTAAGACAACAAATATTTAAACATTTGGTGATTTATGTGTTTTGTGATATCGATTTTTCCCGATTAATTCTATCCCTAGTTCAGATTATTTCTACCAGATCTCCGATATGTGCTGCCTAATTTATGTTTTTTTAGGAATCAATGCCAATATCCTCTGCAAATCTTGTCTGAGTTTTTTTATTTCCAAGTAAATAAATTTTTTCAATTCCCTAAAATCATTATTTAAAGTTGTAGAAAGAATTTTGCTTGCATCTTTATACGGATATGGTTTTTGTTTACTCGAAGAATCAATTGGCGATGGACGACTTTTCTCTAATGTATTTACCCTTTTCAACGTGCGCCGGGAAATGTTTTTATTTTTGCTTTTCAGATAAGCCTTTAAAGAAAGATAACGCTTTATCTCATCATTAACAATTCTGGTTTTTTGATGATTGGAATATTTTCCTGACGTTATTTTAATTACACCATTATAGGCTCGGAAAAGACTATTAAATACGTACGGATGTGTGTCGCTTTTGTAAACTCTTATATATCGGCCCAGAAAAAATAATAGTCGAAGTAATTTTTGGAGCTGATCATCTTTAATATATGCTCTTTGCAGCCTATTTAACTCTTTTAGCAAATCATTCAGATGATTATCGGTAACCTCCCATTCAAGCGACATAATTATTTTTCTTAAACTCGCCAATGAAGGTGGTTTAACAAGTTTTAATTTCGCTGATTGGGGACTGTGGATCTGCAGATCATCGGCGAAGATTTCATCCAGTCGTTTTTCAACTCCCATAACCAGATTGTTATAATCCAAATCGAGCATTTGTATTATCCTTTAATTTAAGTTGTTTTTTATATTTGCAGTTGTCATTGTTATCACCGTTTTCAGGGTTGCTGCCACATTTTGACCAGTCAAAGCACTTGCAATAATCCATGGACGCTTCAGCTGTCGATTCAAATCATCAGTCAATCGCTCTGGAGTTAAAATTGGATAGCCCTTTTGGGAAAGATCAACTTTATTAAACTGAAATACCAGCGGAATTTTAAAAATATTTTTATTGTATGTCATCAAGTTTTCATGCAAATTTTTTAGTGATAAAATATTTTTTCTGCGCATTGACGCTGTCATGTCAGCAACGAAAACAATTCCATCAACTCCATTTAAAACGAGTTTTCTGGTAGCATCGTATCTCGACTGTCCCGGCACTGTGTAAAGTTGAATTTTAATATCAAAACCATTGATTTGACCCAGATCAAATGGGAAAAAATCAAAAAAAATTGTTCGATCTCCATAAGTGTCAATACTAACCATCTGTGATTTGATTTTTTCACTAAAATTTTTATTAATGTATAAAAGATTAGTTGTTTTACCCCCCTGACCGGGCCCGTAATACACTATTTTTAGCTGGATTTCTTTATTCCTTATGTTTATATAAGCCATCTTACGTCAAAGTCTCCCTTAAAACGATTTCTAACGAGTCCATTTTTAACCTCACGTAGCCCAGAGATATTGATTTATCAAAGACCGCTATCAATATGTAGTCTGTTAATATTTTCCGAAAATAGATATTGAGCATTTGCCCCTGATTAAACAACAGGGTAAGCTCCGGCTCACCTATTTGGTCTAAAAGGGCTGAAACCGCACCGAAATTTCCGGCTGTCAGCGATGCCAGAGAATACGTATCAAAATCGTGTTCCATGTTTGATAAATCGGTCAATATGTTTCCGGCTAAATCAATTAGGACAACGGATGTAATCCCGTTTTTAATCAAATGACAATCGAGTGTTTCAGATAGGAAATCAAGCTGGCGTTTTTCGATTAGCTTTGCCTGTCGCATAATTTAAAATTTTCCAGTTGTAGTTATGGTTCACCAAAGTAGCGCAAAACTTTCTCATTCATATTGCTGATAAGATTAGAAAAAGGATTGTGACCAGTCCCCAGCCTGCCAGAATACCTGATGTGAAAAAAAGACTGATATTGTTTATGCCATTGTTTGCAAAAGGATTTTCACCATTATTTATTCTGGTGGCCAGATCGAGAAGTTTTGCTTGTTGCTCTTCGGGCATCGATAAAATCAAATTAGACAGTTTTGCGAAATGGGTGCTGTATTTTTTTGGTTTCATCTTCTTTTCCTATTTAAATAGATGATAGTGACTGTATGAAACAAATTTTGTATGAAGGCCGGAGACGATTTGTTTCAGGCTCTTATAACTCTTAAATAAATAAAATCCACTGTAGACAAAGCCAATTAATATCCAAACCTTATAATCGTTCCAAATACGTCTCATGCTATTATACCAAAATCTTAATATGTATTTCCATCTGTGTTTTAACTGAGAAGATTATTCAGCAGGGATATAAGGTATTTCCTCTCCCCACCATCCGCGCTCCGTAGACATTTTTGCATGTTCTGCATTCGGATTTTCGTATCCCCACCAGCTGAACTTGATGTGATCCCAATCTTTATAAATCGAATCGTGCTCGTAAAACTCAGAGCTGCAACCTACAATGAGCATGCTCATTATAATTAACAAAAA
>DATFMK010000758.1:0-3020 GCA_035267005.1 Balneolales bacterium | reverse complement strand
CATTTCGCTTCCTACAGCTACGCCGGCGTGACCATCTTTCATGTGGCAATCTTCGACGATGATATTTTTTGAAGGAACCCCGACTCTCCTTCCATCCTGATTTTTTCCGCTTTTTATCGCAATACAATCATCACCATTACTGAAAAAGCAATTTTTGATCCATACATCCGTACATGATTCCGGATCGCAGCCGTCGTTATTAGGTCCGTAACTAATCGTTGTAACACTATCGACTGTAACATTTTTACTTAATGTAGGATGCAAAATCCAAAAAGGTGTATTTTTTATGGTTACATCTTTTATCAGTATATTTTTGCTCCGGTAAAACTCCACAAAAGTTGGCCGCATGGCATGTCCTTTACCAAAAACGCGTTTTCTCACTGGAACGCCCTTCGCAGCCATTTTGATGAGTGCCGGTTCATTATCTTTGGCGTGCTGAGCTGGCATGCCCGGTTTCCAGCCAAAACGCCGGCTTCCGGTCCAGTTCCACCAATGTTGATTATCAGCCTGACCATCCAAAGTACCCTTCCCGGTTAAAGCAATATTTTCTTTTTCAAAAGCATATACAATCGGCGAGAAATTCATCAGTTCAATCCCTTCAAACCGGGTGTAAACAACCGGTAGATAATCATCCGAATCGGTGCTGAATTTGATATATGATCCTTTTTCCAAATGCACATTTACATTGCTTTCATAATGAATCGGACCTTTAAAGAAATAATTTCCAGCGGGAACCACGACACGTCCACCACCTTCCTGGTGACATTTCGCGATGGCTTTTTTCATAGCTGGCAGACTATCTGTTTTTCCATCCGCCTTAGCACCAAAATCTATGATGGAAAAATCTTTGTCGGGAAATGTAGGTGGTACAATATTTTTCTTAATAGAAGTCAGATCCGCCCAGCCCGGACCATTGGAATGAACTACCGTGGGATTCTTCATTATGGCAGGTAATAAGGAAGGGCTCAAAGCCATAAATCCCATTCTTTTCAAAGCTTCTTTTCGTGAAATATCTTTTTTTTTCATCTTATTCGATTTTAAAAATTACGACCTTATACTTATCTCATTTAATTTGGTTCCCAACCTCTGAAAATATTTTTAATAGTATATTTTTTCAGCTGATCTTTTGTTAATTGATGAGACCATGTAACCCGGTCTTCAGAATTCGCTCCTGGTCCTCTGCTATCATATTCTGCATAAAACGAATCTGTATCCGCTTGGGGATTATTCCAATCATACCATCCTTTAGGAAGAATTTGATTACCAAGCCAACAATTTATAAACACGGTTTTGGCATATTGTCGCCAGGTTCTACCTAAAAAGACTTTATTTATCACTTTAGATGCAGTTATCTTACAATCCTTAAAAACAAATCCAAACGTAACTCCTTTTGGAGTGGAACCAGCTGTAATATATGAATTTGCTTTACTTTCGATTTCACAGTTTTTAAAAATAACTGTGGCATCTCCAAATATGAAATCCGTTGTGCCCTCAATAAAGCAATTTTTGAAATACTGTCTGAAATTTTCTCCGGATAGATAAAGGGTATCCTGATTACCAAGAATTCTGCAGTTTACAATTGAACTACGATCGGCTTCCAGGGCCAGTGCTATCGCTTGTCCAACGGGACCGGCACTATTTTTAATTGTTAGATTTTCGGCATGAAAATCGTCACCTCTAACCAATAATGTGGCCGTGTAAAAGGTACTATTCCTTCCCTTTTCTATTTTCTTGAAATAATCACCAAATGTTATGATAGTACTATCTTTACTTTGGCCAATAAGTGATATTTTAGTATTCCATGATGGTACAGTGACCTTCTCATTATATATACCATTTTTGATATAAATAGTAATTCGTTTGTAAGGAAACGATTTACAAGCTTGAAGTGCTTTTTGAATACTTGTAAAATTTCCGCTTCCATCTTTGGCCACAATAAAATATTTTCGATACCTGCCTTTTGCCTTGATTGATGGAGAAAGGATATAAAGCATTATAAATATCAAGAACCAATATTTAAATTTTAACACTTTCATATATGTGCTAACAAGAGATTAATTTAACCTGAGCTCTATATAAACAATCGTTTAAGATTTTAAACATTAAACGGTTGACCGTGGACGGTGAACGTTTTGAAATAATGAAATAATTTCATGTCATAGAGCACTGTTTTATCATACTTTATATTAATTTACAAACAGAGATTAAAGCATCCGGACAGCTATCGTCTGCGCCTTCCACGATGTTTTTTTCGGGGGTCTATCCTCATCCGTTTATTTGAAATTCTTGCTCCATAAATTCCTTATGTCGAATTCACGTTGATTTATAATCATCGATCACTATCCAGGTTTATTTTCCAAATCGAAAATACAACGTACCCTTATACGGTTTTGAATTTTCAGGAACCTTGTACAAATGTCCGGCCGGACCCAATTCATTGGGTGCATGGAATTTTGTCCCTATTGGATTAATCACTTGTAAGAATGAAATATTTCCTTTGGGAAATTTAACTTTGGTATGCCGTGGATTGACCCCGTATTGGGGCGTTAATAATCTCAAAAATATATTTTTTGTATCGGTAACCACCGTTATCGGCTGCTCACTGGTTTTGATCTTCGCCCAGTATAGATTTGCAAAATAACCTTTAAATTCCGGGTAATTCCACTGCTGTCCCGTTCGGGTATTGTTGTATTGATTACTCCAAACGTTGAAGGTCGTTCCTCTCATCCGATTCTTCCATACCCGGTGTGGTCCTTTGCCTAAGTATTTAATGGCATTGACCTTATTGGGCGGATAACTGAACGTAATTCCTAAATAAGGATGTTTTCCCTGAGTTGGTTGATATTGATAGTCCATCTGAAGCCAGCCATCTCCATACATCGTGTATTTTATCCATTTCTTGTCATTTTTGAAATGAACTATAACTACATATTGGTTTCCATAAGAATATGATTTTATTGATGAAAATACAGCCTTAGAATCACCCACAAGGCAGGGTCCATTGTCGAATGAAATTGGTA
>DATFMK010000757.1:0-5742 GCA_035267005.1 Balneolales bacterium | reverse complement strand
CATTCCGGATACGATTCACGCCTTCTCCTAAGGCCACGCCCCCTTTTAATCCGGCCGATATGTAGTTAACCCGAAGACCATCGATGTGATTGATACTGGTCGGACCTCGCGTATCGACTTTATTAACCACTGCCGAAATCGGTAAAATGCGTCCATCTGAAGCTTTAATGGAAATGTTGTTCAAATCCTGACTTGTTAGACGGTCATCGGGGCTCAATCGAACGACGATCGGGTATTGATTTCCGCCTTCGCGATATTGACCAGCTTGCGTTCCGCCCACATTTGTTTCCAGAATCTGAGAGACGCCCTGAACGGTCAATCCCAGTTGAGATATTTTTTCTCTGTTAAACACGAGATCCTGTTGGGGACGACCTTCCCGGTTACCGATTTCCACATCGGTAATACCTGGTACCGCTTCAATCTTCCGTTTTAAAGCCATTGACAATTCCTGTGCTTTTTTCAAATCGTTACCACGTAATTCAATTTCGATGGCCGAATCACTGTTGCCCGAACTGAAAATACGACGCAAAATCCATAATCCCGGCTGAGCCTGAACCCGGATCGTCGCACCGGGGATCAATCCTTCGACTTTAGTGCGTATTTCATCGGCCAGTTTCGTGGGAGAAATGCTTCGATCTTTGGCGTCTACCAGGGCAAGGGTAATTTCCGTATCACCGCCACGGACATCCCTCGAAATATGTTTTACCTGATCTTTCGGGATGATGGACTGCACATAATGATCCAGCTCTTTGGTAAACTGATTGACGACGGCAATGTTTGTCCCTTGTGCCATTTCCAATTGAATTTCGATTTCATCGGCATCGGTTTTGGGCGCGAGTTCAACCGGTATTTCGCGGAACATTAATGCCGTGGCAATGACAGCTACCGCACAGATCCCGAAAACCAGATTCTTTTTACTGATTGATTTTCCCAGCAAATCAGCATATTGATCTTCCATCCTGTTTAAAAAACGGGCTATCTTCGACTTTGCGGCGATCTGATGTTTGTGCCCTTCCTGAACGCTCATGAATCGGCTGCTCAGCATAGGAACGAGCGTAAGAGCAACTAACAGCGAACAAAGCAATGCAAAGACAATGACCAAAGCTAATTCCTGAAACAACATTCCCGATACACTTTGCATAAATACGACCGGCAGGAAAATCACAATAGTAGTTAAGGTTGAAGAAATAATCGCTCCGGCCACCTGACTTGTCCCGATATCCGCGCTTTCCTTCAGGTTTTTACCGGTATGCCTGATATGGACGATGTTTTCGATCACCACGATCGAGTTGTCGACCATCATCCCAACCCCGAGGGCTAATCCTCCAAGGCTCATCAGATTGAGGGTCATTCCATTCATGTACAGTAATGAAAATGTCGCGATGATCGATATCGGTATCGACAAGGCTATTATAAAGGTTGATGATCCGTTTCGCAGGAAGAGATAAAGGATGAAAATAGCCAGCAAACCACCCCACATCGCTGAACTCAATACGTTATTGATAGAATTTTGGATGAAGTTACTCTGATCGCTCACCACCATGACTTTCAAATCACCCCGGTCGCGGTTGATGCTTTTTACCTCCCGTTTGACTTTTTCAGCCACATCCACGGTATTGGCGCCCGATTGTTTCCGGATCGCCACGCGAATCATCGGCTGACCATCAACCTGTACGTATCGTCCAAGATCAGCATAGCCGTCAACAACATGAGCGACATCGTTGATTCGTATAGGATCACCATTTACGGTCGTTACCACCGTGTTCTTGATTTGATCGATCGTTTTATATTCCCCCAGACTGCGCAGGTAGAGATCCGAAATCCCGCTTTTCACATTACCAGCTGGCAGCGTACTATTTTCACGAGCGATGGATTGGGTGACATCCTGGGAGGTCAGGTTGCTTGCCATTAAACGGTCCCTTTTGAGATATACATTAATTTGCCGGTCAATACCTCCCCAAATATCAATCGTACCTACACCTGGAATTTGCTCGAAGCGATTCCGCAAGTCACGATCGATAACTTGTGTCAATTGCTCCATATTTTTTGATTTTGAAGAAACACCTAAAATAACAATCGGACTGTTATTCGGATCAAATTTCCAGATTCCGGGTGCATCGGCTTCCAGCGGGAGATCATCACGTACCCGGTCGAGCGCGGCGCGGACGTCATTGGCAGCTTCATCCAGATTCGTCCCCTGGGCAAAACTCAAAGATACGTAACTGCGGCCTTCATTCGAACTGGAGGTCATTTTTTCAACATTGGGAACCCCCGCAACCGCATTTTCAATGGGTTCGGTAATGATCTTCTCCATTTCCTCCGGTCCCACATTGGCATAACGAACGTAAACGGTAAGACGCGGATATTCGATCGGAGGTAATAAATCCACAGAGAGATAATAAAATCCCAAAATACCTACGGTAATCACGATAAGGTAAATCATCGCAGTGGCTATCGGACGGCGAATGGATGTTTGAGTGAGTGACATAATATTTAGAGAATTAAATTAGCGGAAGTAGAACGTGATGTGGTATCAGAAACCTGATTGGTCTGATTCATAAGGGAATCGAGCAAATCTTCCTGCTGCATTTGTTGCAGACTCATGATGCGATCCCACGTGACCGGACGAATACGGGCGTTATTGATATCCTCCAACAAATCCTGTCCCACTGTTATAACCCAGTCGCCACTGGTTATTCCGGTTACGGCGCTTACCAAACTTCCGTGGGCGATCACTTTAACTTTTCTGAATTCGACTGGTGTCGTCTCGGTAAGTGAAGCATCACTTCCCGGATCAATCGTTTTGACCGGTTTCACTTCTTTGCCTAAAGATGAAGCCACATAAACCCCCATCTCACCGGATACCGGCTGTTGATAAATGGCACTGTTTGGTACCAACGTGGCCTGCTGACTTTCCCCATAAAAAACATCTACGGCGACGAACATCCCCGGCTTGAGATATTCATCTTTATTATTGACATCGATCTCGGCCTGTGTGGTATGCGCGACCGGATCCAGAAAGGGTGATATTCGGGATATTTTTGCCGTAACGAATTTCTGATTTTTCGAATCTTCCGGCATGATACTTACCCGCTGCCCCACTTTAATAGCATTGACCATTTGTTCCGTGAGTTTGACACGTACCTTCACTTTATCAATATTCCCGAGATCAAAAAGACGGGTAGAGGACGTAACCTGCATCCCCACTTCGGCGTTTCTTCTTCCTACATATCCTGATACCGGAGCACGGACAACGGTGTACGATAGGTTCTGTTGAGCCTGTTGCATGCTGGCTTTTGCCTGCGCTTCCTGAGCTTTCGCCATCTGAAGATTGGCCCGTGCCGATGCTAATTCGGCTTTCTGATTCTCAACTTCCTGAGCACTGACCATCTTTTTTTCACTCAGGATTTGTGTCCGTTTATACTGTGCTTCTTTTTGAGATAAGGATGCTTTTGCCTGCTGAACCCGGGCCTGCGCTAAATTATACTGTGCTTTTGATTGATCAAGTTCCTTCCGAAATTCCAGATCACGGAGTCGTACCAGGGCCTCGCCCTTCTTTACCCGATCACCGTCATTAACCAAAACTCTAACGATTGGAGCGTTGATTTCCGGATAAATAGAAACGTGATTATCTGCCACTACAATGCCGGTTAATCGTTCCTTTAATGGCAAACTTCCAAAACGTGCCTGTACAGATTCAACAGCAGGAATGGGAATATTTCCGGTACGTTTATTTTTATTGGAATTATTATTTCCATCATTACCCGAGCATGCCGAAAATATTAACAGCGATACTGAGGCCAATAACGTAGTTACATTGCGAATCATAATGAATAGTGATTTAAAAATTTGCGATAGAAAGGATAACTCCGCTATACCGTAAGAATTAACCTAATTATGTCACGTGTCTCTTGTGGATCATTTCCAAACTCATAAGAAATAATCATATTAATTCAATATACAGTAATTCAAATATTATAGCATTATACTTTACAATTTTTAAACTGTTATATGCAAGTATATACTAAATAATATTATATATAAATATATAGGATTTAAATGCTTGTCAGACGGGTTGGTTTGATAACCTGTAAGCGTCCGAAAGACCTGACAGCGTTATCAAACATTGCGGGATAAATCATATTTCTAAAATCCTATACCAATAATTAGATCAGTTTTTATATTAACGCTTTCAAGATAAGTTGTATTTTCTAAGTTGTTGGTTGTTTGTTGTTTGAAGTGGACGAATAATATTACCTAATAAAAAAACCGATCAACAAATTCTTATTTATAAAATTACCAGAGGGATGATGCAAACATTTCGAAAGATATTACATGAGATTTTACTCCTTGGCCTGTTGGGTGTTGCCGTAAATTATGCTGCTCAAAATAAAGGTCAATGGCATTTAATTGTTGCTTTAATCGGAGCTTTTATGCCTATAATTACAAGAAGTTATGTTCTATGGAAACGATGGGGCCGGAAGATGGTTAAAAGCCATTAAATCGAGAACGGTTGTTAAATTTGGTAATGGTTAGTACGTCCGGTTATTCAGTCGAAAAATATCGTTCTGATTATCATGACTTTTCTTTATCCCTTACCGATCCTGGTCGGCGACGCTTTCTTTGTTCATTCGCCCACCGGATATTATCTCAACGCGCTCAGCTTTGTGATTACCTCCTTACCCATCGCCATGATTCTCGGTAATCTGATGAGTATCCATTCCATAATACTGACGACAACGGAAAAATTTCATCCCATACAATTTTTATTACCGTTTATCATTTCCATCCCATACGTAATATTTTACTTGTGGCTGAACAGTTTTGCATTATGCCTGGCCTTTTTGGGAATATCGGTAATCGTTTGGTATGTATACGAATTACCCTTCATCGAAAATAAATTTTTAGCTAATTTACTTGTGTCATGAATGCCATCGAAACAGATCATCTCACTAAAATTTATAAGAAAAAGGTCCGGGCTCTCGATGGCTGTTCCCTGACGATTCCGGAATCCTGCATATTCGGCCTGATCGGTCCCAACGGCGCGGGAAAATCAACGATGATGAATATTTGGGCCGGCATATTAAATCGTTCGGACGGGAGTTTTTCCATTTTGGGAGAAACGGTCCATAAATGAGATTACGAGTGTAAACGGCAGATTGGCTTTGTCCTGGAAAAACCTCATTATATTGAGAAACTCACCGTTGAAGAATACCTGCATTTTTGCGGAGCGATATATGAACTCGGGACAGAAACCGTTAAAAGCCGGACGAATGAGTTACTGGATTTTTTCGATTTGGGAAAAAAAGCTTCAGATCGCATTGAAAACTGTTCGACCGGGTTGAAGAAGAAAGTCTCGCTGGCGGCCACGCTTATCCATCGACCCAAACTACTCATTTTGGATGAACCTTTTGAAGGCATCGATCCCATTTCCGTAAAGCAAATCAAAGATAACCTGCGCCTGATGTCGGAACAGGGAATAACGATTGTACTCAGTTCGGATAACCTGGATACCGTCGAGCGGCTGTGTGACGAAGTGGCGATCATCAACAAAGGGGAAATCATTTATCAGACCAAAACGGATGAAATCCGGGCAAAAGTGGGATTCAAAAAATACAATTCTTTGGAAGATTTGTTTGTGGAATTGATCTCCGAACATGATCAGAATAAAAAAGCGGGCCGGTTGTCCTGGTTGTAAATTTAACTACAGTGAGCACGAAGTTTTTCACTGAGCTAACACAG
>DATFMK010000756.1:0-12454 GCA_035267005.1 Balneolales bacterium | reverse complement strand
AAATCATACTTCTTTTAACGATAAATAGGATTTAATTTTGTCGTAAGCGAAGACAGGTCCATCTTTGCAGATGAAATAAGAACCAAGCTGACAATGTCCGCAAAAACCGAGACCGCATTTAAAATTGCGTTCCATAGAAAGGTAAACCTGATGTTCCGGTACCTTATGTTTTTTAAGGTCCATAGCAACAAAACGCATCATGATTTCAGGTCCACATACAAACGCAGCTGTATTATCCGGTTCAAACATTGCTTTGGGCAGCAATTTGGTTACTACGCCCACATGTCCTCTCCAGTTTCCGGAGGCACTGTCTACCGTTACCCGAACATCCAGCAAATCGAATCGTGAAATCCATTCCTTAAGTTCTTCAAAATACAGTATTTTATCAGGGCTTCGTGTACCGTATAATAACGTTACGTGACCAAACTGATCCCTGTTATGTAAAATGTGATAAAGTACCGGTCGCAGCGGTGCCAAACCGATCCCGCCTGCGATGATCAATACGTCTTTCCCTTCCGCTTTTTCCACAGGCCAGCCATTACCATAAGGCCCACGAATACCTAACGTATCGCCAGGTTTCAGGTGTTGAATACGTTGGGTTACCGATCCGACCACCCGGGTTGTGTGGAACAGGCGAGAGGTATTATCAGGATCTCCGCTAATAGAAATCGGGATCTCTCCGACACCGTACAGATAGATCATATTAAACTGACCCGGCAGAAAAGTGAATGAGGGTCCCTTATCGATTGGGATCAATTCATGCGTAAAGGTTTCCGGGGTTTCCCATGACACGTTATTGATTCTAAAGCGGCGAGGCTGCATGGAATCGGTAATTGGTTCCGTTTGAGTCATGATATCATTGTCGTAGTCCATAAACATCCAGTAGCTGTAATCGGGTAGCTTGTAAACGTTGATCGATGATCAGGGCGAAACGTTTCAAGAGTTCATATCCCAGATCATGATCATTTTCACACTTATTTCGTAAGCATTTACCATCTAAGACAATGGCGCGGGTCATCTTGATTGCTCGTGCGTCGAATCTCCAATAATATGGGGGAACGAGCCACGACCATCCAAGGATTTCTCCATCAGTCAAGGTGTCAATTGTGATTTTACCGCTGCTGGGATCATGTAAATCGAGAGCAACGGATCCTTCTCTGATGACATAGAATAGATTCGCTTTTTGTCCTTCTCTAAAAATAATATCGTCCTGTTCAAAACGGACATTCGAAGCACAACCGACAATCAGATTCAGATACTCTCCTTCAATATTTTTAAAGAATGGATGTTCTGATAATATCTTTTCCAGATTTTCCATGGTATGATAATATTTTAGTTAGTTTGGTTGCCCCACTGTATTTTCAGGGAGCTCACCACTTTTTCGAATAGTATTTGCAATTTCTGTAATATCGATGCCGACCGGACACCATGTGATGCATCGTCCGCAACCCACACATCCCGAAGTGCCAAACTGATCGTGCCATGAAGCCAGTTTATGGGTCATCCATTGCCGGTAACGGGATTTTGTTGATTTACGCACACTTCCCCCATGGATATATGAGAAATCAAGAGTGAAGCAGGAATCCCAGCGACGAGTGCGATCGGCAATATTTCCTTCCAGATTGGTGGATTCTTCAATAGTGTGGCAGAAACAAGTGGGACAAACCATCGTGCAATTGGCACAGCTGAGACAACGATCGGCCACTTTCTTCCATTCAGGATGATGAAAATTAGCAAAAAGCAGGTCATGCAGTCGTTCGGTATCCAGCTGACGTCCCATTGAATTCGCGGCTTTCTCCACGTGTTTGTCGGCAAGTTCTGATTCTTCAGATTTTGCCTTTTTAGGCGATGTCTCCTCAATAATTTCTTTCCCCAATTCGGTACCGATATCAACGACAAAATAATGACGGTCTTTGTCAAGGATCTCGGTTAATGCCAGATCGAATCCATGTTCATTTTTCGGTCCGGTTCCCATTGAAGCGCAAAAGCACGTTCCGCCAGCTTCAGTGCAATTTACGGCCAGGATAAAGTTGTTTCTCCGGCGTTCTCCATAAATATTATCGGTATGAGGTCCCCCAAGAAAAACATTATCCAGTATTTGGATGGCGTTTAAATCACATGATCGTATACCGATAAAGGCGTAATGTTGAATTTTGGGTTCTTCTTCCAAAAGGTCGAAACCGTTCTCTGAGCGTTTGGCACTCCATAATTTTACTTCAGGCGGACTCAGAAATTTTTTCCAGCTTTGTGGACCGACGTTATATCCGAAATAGGCTTGATCGTCTCTTTTTTCTAATCGATAATAACCCGCTTCATGTTTTTCTGTTAAACCAATAGGCAAATCATTTAAACCCTGAATCTCATCATAAATAATAGCTTTTTCCCGAAGTGTCGGACCGATGGTAGTGTATGATTTTGCTTTAAGTATTTTTATAATTTGTTCAAGATCATCTGTATTAATGATGACCCGCTCTCTTGTGTTGTTATTGTTTTTGGCCATCTTGTAAAAAATTTTGTTACAGGCGTTTTGTTAAACTGTTTGTCAAATTGCCTGAATAATTGCTCTTTAGATGAATTAGTAATACAAAATGTTTTTCGTCATTAAATAAAAAGAACTGAAGGTTACAAAGAGATCTGAAAATGCAATGCATTGGCAGTAATCTCATTAGAATGATCTCATTTAAGATAAAGAACTCTTTATCTTAAATTTAAAACAATTTTATACTAATAACAGGGTTACTTTTATTAATAGATACAATTCTTTAATAAATCCGGTAGGATGGTTGAAGAGGGGTTTAGAATTTAGAAGAAGGCTATGCAAAACCAGAGCTCTTGTTCAATATCAAAGCCTGAGTGACTTCGAAACCGTAGCATCCCGAATGCTTTCAGGATTCGTGGATTTTGAAGTCGCGAAAATGCAGAGATTGGGCAAAAGAGCGGTATTGCAAAGCCGTCCAGAATTGAAGAATTAGAATCATAGGACGACCTTTCCTCTGGTCTTTTAGACACAAAGTGAAAGTATGATGATACTTTTAGATTCAAAGTCCAATAATATTCTCATCCAAAACTCGGGGGATCTTTCAACGGCAAGGTGTTTGTTATTAGTATCAATTTGAATAAAAGTTTACGAGCGGTCATAAAATTCTCCCCTTTGGCCGAAATGATATGAAAGGGCGATAACCCGAATTATTCAAGTAAATTACAATAATCAATACGTAACAAATTGAAAAACAACATATTGTAAATAATAATGCTTTCCTCAAATTTGAGTAATCTTAAAAGAGCTACGAAATTTTGCCGTGCTCTGCGTTGAATTTAAAAATGCTTAATTAACGTACGTTTCATGCGCATTTTTAATCCCGAAAGCTTTAGGGACACGACAAATTTTCTTGGTGAATAACCCGGGTTATTGCTATACTCCCTCTTCCATACTCTATTTCTAAACAGTGACAGTATGAAAATCTGAAATAGTTGATATTTCAGACAGTACCAGAATAGCGGAAAAGTCCGTCTTAACAAATTTCAACTGCCTCTTTTAATAATTTGCAAGCTTGTGTAGATTGATTCAACCAATCACTCACAGGATTATTCGCGTGTTAAAATCATATCGGAAATTATTCATAACTACAGCATCACTGTCAGGCATAGCGGCATGTTTAGTTGATTCCATCTCCATGTTTATTCTGGGCAGAGAAATCAAAGGGTACAGCATATTGCATAATGCCATGAGTGCCATGGGTCGACCTAATAGCCCCGTTGATCATAGGATTGATTTATGGTGGGTTTTGATGGGGATTCTATTTCTCATTTTTGGACTTGGTATTCGTTGGGCTTTCAGTGATCAAAAGAAATGGGGTATGGCGGCATCCGTACTCATCATGCTGTATGGTATTGGTGAAGGTTTAGGTTCCGCGTTATTTCCCGAGGACAAGGGTGGAGCCATGCACTCATTTAATGGGATATTGCATAATCTGCTGGGCAGCGTAGGAATTGTGAGTATAACGATTTTTATATTGGTAATGGCAAAATTAATTCCGGAATACAAAAAGTTCTCCATTGTGGCCTTTTTGATCGGAATCATCAGCATTGTCTTTTTCTTAACGGGGCATTTCTGGGGAAATCCAAATAACTTCTTTGTGCTTACCAAAGGGCTGTGGCAACGGATATATGTATGGGATTACTATATTTTTGTGATTGCGGTGGCCATTAAAATCATCAGCGATAAAAATATTGGACTAAACCTAAATGATTCCAAATAAGGTGTTTGTTGAGTAATAAGCCTATTAAATATTGATAAATTTGACAAGGATCATTTTAAGTTAATCATTCGTTTTTCTGTAGAATCTCACTTGAAATAAAAGTATTATGTCTACCGTATATAAAATAGTGTTGGTATTAGATATAAAAATAATTATTTGTTATTAAAGAAGGCTTTGCAAAACCAGGAATTTTGTTCAATATCAAAGCCTGAGCGACTTCGGTACCGCAGCATCCCGAATGCTTTCGGGATTCGAGGATTTCGAAGTCGCGAAAATGCAGAGATTGAGCAAAAGAGCGGTTTTGCATAGGCTTCTTAAATTATGTATTGACAATATGTTGCTATTAGTTATTAAGACGTGTCTTGGAAATTTATCTATGCTAAAAATGTTAAGAAAATACGCATCTCTTCATTCTATTTAATATCATTACTTGTTAATTCGATAAATCAAAAGTATTTATAAAAATTTATTAACATTATTACATGTCTCCAGAACTGATTCATTATGTAACGAAATATGGTTATTACGCTATATTTGTCCTCGTTTTTTTGCAAGAGAGTGGAGTTCCTGAACCGATTCCCAACGAGTTCGTATTATTGTTTTCAGGTTATATGGTCTTTAAAGGGGCGCTGGATTTTCCTCTCGTAATTCTTGCTGTTGTTTTGGCCGATTTCACGGGTACGAATATTTTGTATACCATTTTTTACTTTTTCGGGAAATATATAATGGAGCATAAACCGAAATGGTTTCCTCTGAAAAATCATACCATCGAGAAGTATGAAAAAAAGGTCTCTGAAGGTAAATTATGGACGATATATCTTGGAAGGATTACGCCCTTTATTCGTGGATATACTTCAGTCGTCGCGGGATTATTACACATTCGTCCCAAAAAATTCTTACCTATTGCACTGATATCCGCATTAACCTGGAGCTGCGGATATGTTCTTGCCGGACTCTTATTAGGGCCTTATTGGCATCATGTTGTCAAGAACTTTAAATATATTCTTCCTCTGATTTTGGTTATTTTTATAATCATCGGTATGATTAAACATTACGTGGAAAAATCGCAAAAAGAACGGAAGGAGATTGAAGAAGACGATGAAATCACACAAAATGCCAACTCATAAGCAGCGATTGGTTATCCTGATTGAGTCTGAAATATTACTTTATTTTTAACCTATCATATCCAAATCAGTTATGTATTTATTTGTTGATACGGAAACGACCGGTTTTCCTAAAAGATGGGATGCCCCGATCTCGGATTTGAAAAACTGGCCACGGATGGTGCAAATCGCCTGGTTAGTATATGATGAGGAGACAAATTTCGTGGATGAAAAGAACTATATCATTAAGCCTGATGGATTTTCGATACCTGAGAGTGCAGTAAAAATTCATCATATAACCACTGAAATGGCAAAAAACAGGGGCGTGGATCTATCTGAAGTATTGACGGAATTCTCTTCGGCTATTGATGAAACCGATACGATTGTTGCTCATAACATCAGTTTCGATATGAATATTATCGGTGCTGAATTCTTGAGGACGCAGATTGAGCACAGTTTATCCAAGAAAAAACGGATTTGTACCATGAAGAGTACGGCCGAGTTTTGTGCCATTGAAAATAAATATGGATTCAAATGGCCCAAGCTATCCGAGTTGTACTATAAATTGTTTCAAACCAGCTTTCCCGAAATGCACAACGCGGAAGCCGATATCAAAGCAACGGCGAAATGTTTCTGGGAACTCAAAAAGCAGGGCTTTTTTCAGTGACCGGTTAGCAGTGTGTTATGAGCGTTTAAACATGTTTTACTATTGGTAGAACGTATTCTAAACTCACCAGAGTTCGATATAAGCAATTAGCAAAATGGTTAACCGTTTTATTGATCATTGATCCTCCCATGTGCCGAATTTTCCATCATAAAAATCCTGATAGGCTTGATGGATCTCCTCTTTCGTATTCATCACAAAGGGTCCGCCAGCAACAACCGATTCGTTAAAGGGTTCGGCATGACCGAAGAGTATGATGCCTTCATTGTCTGCATCAAATATCAGATTCTTATCATCATCATCAAATTCAATTAATTGCATTTGTTCTACCGTTGTGTTATTAATGGTAAAATTTCCCCGGATGATATAACAAAAAATATTATGATTTGTAGGAACTTGCATTTCCAAATGGGCATCCGGTTTAAAATACAGCGTTGATAAATTTACATCTGTTACCGTTTCTATATTGGCGTGCTGATCTTTCCAGGAACCCGAAACAATATCAACCGTAATATTGCCATTGTCTTCGGTTATATGTGGGATATCATCTTTCTGCAGGCCGATGTAATTGGGATCTGTCATTTTTAAATGGGCTGGCAGATTTACCCAAAGTTGTAAAATTTCCAGGTTCCCACCGTTTTTCTTAAATGTCTCGGATGAAACTTCAGAATGCAATAATCCGCGTCCGGCAGTCATCCATTGAATGCCACCGGCAGTAATAGTGCTTTTGTGCCCCTCCGAGTCGATATGAACGATATCACCCTCTATGATAAAAGTTACCGTTTCCATACCACGATGTGGATGCGGACCAAAGGGTAACCCACTGTTGCCTGGATCAAAATGCTGCGGACCATGATGATTTAAAAACAGAAAAGGATCAATTTGCTGAAGGGATTGTGTGGGTAACGGTGAATACGTTACAAGGTTGTCAATTGGCCGGTATTCTGCTTTATGAATATTCTTTATACTGCGCATGTTGGGTTCTCTTTTAGCGATTCATTGCCGTGAAAGTTACCTAACAACAAACTTTCTCCTGTGGATCGTTCAAAAAAGAACATCCGCAATAGGGAAATTCGGCTGTAGATGGCTATGCAAAGCCTTCTAATAATTCACGACACTGATTTTGAGAATCAATAAAACTACTGTTTGGCGAGTTTATCGCGTCGTTCCTGAAGTTCTTTCCAGGTAGTCAGTATAATTCCTGATTTTTTGATATATGCCTTTAAACGTGGATCAAGCAAAGCAAGCAAATCCGCTTTGCGTAAATTTGCAGAATCCGAAATATATTTGAACGTGCCATCGGGATCCGTGGCATGAGTGATCACCAATGTAATCCCGGGACGTAATCGTTTAAATGATTCGATGTATTTATCAGTTCGCCATTCCTGAAGTTTTTTATCTGATGTGGCTACTTCCGGCGGTACTTTCCAGTCGTAACTCAGATTATGAAGATCATCCAAAACCGGTAAGCCGGCATTCCAGAGTTGTTTGCCAATTTGTCTCATTTCGGTAAATGCGGAATCCGGTTCCTGCGGCATGCTTTCCATTAATAAACGATCTTGTCCGCCCGGCAGCATAACTGGAATATGATATTTGATGCCCAGCATAACATAAGCTTTCAAAAATGCAGGAGTGGCGAAGACGGTGCCCATATGTGTATCCAAATGAGTGATATGAAATCCCATTTGATGCGCTAAGTCGATCTGAGCCTTTATCTCTTTTTCCACATCCTGGGGGGAAGCGTTCTTTGCCACAGCAGCGACCGTCGAATAAAAGTAACCATCCTTATCCAGCAATGAGGGAACGGCCTGACGACCGGCAACCGGTGACCAGCGATAATTTTCCCATTCGGATGTTAATGTAACATGTACGCCAACATCCATATTGGGGTGAGCTTTATAATATTTTGCAAACTCGGGAACCCAGGAACACGGCATCATCAGACTGCACGATGTGGCAATCCCTTTGGTCATCGCTTCGATAGCTCCCCTATTGGAAGCGTGGGACATGCCCACGTCATCTACATGCAAGATTACAACTTTGGCTCCTTTGGGAAATCCTAATTTTTCAGCATAGGTCTCCTGAGCGCGGGAAACAGCACAGCCGGCAAATAGCAACAAGGTAAAACACGGCAATATAAATGTTAGAAATTTCATGGTCCAGATAATAATTTGTTATTGGTAATTGCTTAGATTATAAGGGCTTATTTATAGTAAGTCATGCAATCGTGACAGTCAATAAATAAATTAATTGAAATATTTGTAGGAAGATTTATTGCCAACGAGGATTTCGTTAGATGCTGAGAAGTTGATATCATTACAAGAATCTTATGGAAGACAATATCTTCAGGGAATATTTTTTCGAAGTTTTACGCTCATTTGTATATAATCATTTTTATCATTTTTGTGTGAGAGAAAAATCATGACACTCATCAAAACAATAACGGAGGGCGAACATGTTAGATAAAATTGCAGTGGTTCATGTCATTAATAATCAAAGGGGCAGATGCTATAACTATTCAAGAAAAATACCGCTAATGCTGTTTATCATTACATGGATGCTCCTGATAAGTGGATTTAGAAACAGAGTCAATGCTCAGGCTTATGTCGAACCGTGGGGAAATATTCAAGGTATTCGGGTGGATGGTCAGCTTATGAAATTCAAGACCAGTCTGGAAATAGTGGGTCCGTATTGGTCGCATATTATGCAAACTGGTAAAGAACGACAACATCCTGATTACGTGCGAAAAGGAAACAAGCAGATCATAACATCAAAACTTGGTACAATCAGACTGAAAGAAATTGTTACGAATTTGAGGCCCGGAATAGCAAAATTACATATCATATTCACTCCAAAAGTCGATACCACGATAACGAGCGCCTATTTTAAAATTGATTTACCTAAATCAGATTATATCGGTGGTACGATACATTTTGTGAAATCATCATCGATAAATAAACATGATGTTACGATGGGTCGTGGCTGGACCAATGCGAAGCGACAATATGTGCATACGTCTTTACAAGGAGTCCGGTTTATTTCACCCAATCGTCGATTGACTATTAAGACGGATCAACCGACGGAGTTTCTTGTTAAAAAAAGCTCTGATCTCAATGATCCCTATATTCATGCCTATTTTACAGTGATGAATGGTGATTTGAAAAAAGGTAAAAGTAAAGAGGCCACTTTTACGTTGCGTGTAAGCGGTAAAATTGACAGAAGACCGGTTACTCTCATACTGAATAGTAATGAGGAAGGTCGCACTTTTGACGGTATTGGCGGCAATTTTCGTCTTCAAAATCCAAAAATAGATCCGGAAGTTATTGATTATAATTTGCATCACCTGCGCCTGACATGGGGGCGTGTAGAAATGCCATGGCAGCTGTGGCAGCCTGAAGAGCATATGAATCCACTCAAAGCGGCGGAGCAGGGAAAGTTAAATCCACGCGTTAAGGCGGCGATGCAAATGGCTCAAAGATTGAGTAGGAATGGGATTAATATCATTGTAAGTGATTGGTGGCCTCCAAAATGGGCCGTTTTGGGGAAACCAGTGTCTCATCCACGTCTGAATGGTATTTGGGGTAATCCACTGAATCCCCAAAAGATGAAAGAAATATATAGATCGATAACAGATTATCTACTTTATTTAAAAAAGCACTATGGGGTCACCGTTAAAATGTTCTCTTTCAATGAATCAGATTTAGGTATTTATGTACGACAGACAGGAAGAGAACACGATCAGCTCATTAAAGGTTTAGGCGCTTATTTTGCGGCACATGGCTTAAAAACGAAATTACTGCTGGGAGACACTTCCGATGCAAATGCGTTTAATTTTATCAAAACAGCATTGAACGATCCGGCCGCTTACCCATATATTGGGGCGGTTGATTTTCATTCCTGGCGAGGCTGGTCCGATACTACGCTTATAAAATGGGCGGATGCAGCCCAAAAAATACATAAACCCCTCATCGTAGGGGAAGGAAGCATTGACGCTGCCGCTTGGGGGTATCCGCAGGTCTTTTTGGAGCCAACTTATGCAATCAAAGAAATCGGTCTGTATGTAAAGATTATGTCCATCGATCAGCCGGAATCGATCCTTCAATGGCAATTGACTTCCGATTATTCCGATATGGCTGGTGGCGGGGTCTACGGAAATACGGAGCAGCCGCTGCATCCGACACAGCGATTCTGGAACTTAAAACAGCTAAGTTCGACCCCTGAAGATCTGCATTACATGCCCATTTCTTCCAATAGACCGGATATCATTTGTGTCGCGCTTGGAAATAATACAAAAAATGAATACGCTATTCATCTCGTTAATAAAGGTACCACGAGACGTGTAAAGCTGAAAGGATTGCCCAAAACGTTGAAAAGATTAACGGTGTATGTAACGGATCAAAATCGTGATATGAAAAAAGTTGAAATATTGACATCAAAAAATGGAAGTGTCCAATTTATACTCGATTCTATGAGTTATACCACTTTAATGCATGAATAGCGACAGCATGACGTGTTATTTGCCTGTATCCCATAAAGTTGGAGTTTTCCCAAAAATTAACCCGAATTATTCACGTAAGCTACAAGAATGAATACACATCATATTGAAAAAACAAGATCTTGTAAAAAATAAAGTTTTCCTCAAATTTGAGGAGTATAAAAAGAGCTGCGAAATATTGCCGTGCACTGCGTTGAATTTAAAAATGCTTAATCAATGTACCCATGTACGTTTCATGTACATTTTTAAATTCGCCTTGGTCACAACAAGATTTCTTGGTGAATAATCCGGGTTAAGGCGGTTCCTTTTTTTATGTAAAAATATAATTGTATGCGTCATGATTTAACGTTTTTTAAAATAAGCGGTCTAAATCGTATGATTTCATGCCCTGAACCATTAAATTATAGTCTGGTAGTTTCTTGTCTATGACAAGTTTTGTTCTTCTCGAAGTGAGAGCATCAGAAAAACATCAGAATGAGCAATGGTTTCTTTATATTTATAATGTGTCTAAATTAACATTTAGCGAAATTTATTTTTACAATTTAATAAGTGGTATGACTTTAAGAAAAAGCATTTATAAATTGTAATACTATAAATGTCAAAATATTTAAAAAATATTTTAACACTAAAATGCAGTAAAATTTGTTAATTACACATCTACATATAGGTACTCGTTTGAAATTAAATAACCTTTAAAGTGTGATTTATGAAAGTCCATCTTGTCTCTGAAACTCCGTTTGTAAGAAAGGGTAATGGCGTTCATACGGCATTTATTGAAACAATTAAATTATTAAAAGAAAGAAATGATATTGATGTCGTTGTAAACGGTGAGGGTCAAGGTGATGTATTTCACTGCCACACATACGGTCCGTATTACTTTTGGAAAGGGATGGGGTATAAAGGTAGAAGAATACATACCGCACACGTGATTCCCGATTCCATCAAAGGTTCTCTGCCGATGTGGAAATACTGGATGCCTTTTACAAAATGGTATTTCAAGAAAGTATTTTCTTATGCCGATGTCATTATTGCGTTATCTCCGACCGTTGAACAAGAAATCAAGAAACTGGGCGTTAACCGGCGAATTGAAAAAATTTACAATCCCATTTTTATTGATCGGTGGAAACGTAACCAAAAGATGCGGAGAAAAGGACGTGAGATTCTGGGATTAAAAGAGGATGAGTTTGTTGTTTTAGGAGTCGGACAATTACAGCCGCGTAAAGGTATTGAAGATTTTATTGATGTTGCGAAGGAATTGCGTGAAGCTAAATTTGTGTGGGTTGGCGGACGGCCGTTCGGCGCTTTAACGGAAGCCGTTGGCAGGATCAACTCAAAAATCGCCTCCGCGTCAAAATATATTACATTTCCTGGAATGCTGGATTTAGATGAAATGCCTTACATATATGCTGCTGCCGATGTGTTTTTATTTCCATCCTATCAGGAGAATTGTCCGTTGGCTCCCCTTGAAGCAGCGGCAAGCGGAATGCCCGTTATTTTCAGAGATATCAAGGAATATCGGTCCCTGTATGAAAATCCTTATTTGAGAGCGAGTACTAATGAAGAGTTTGTCCGAATTATCAAGCATTTGATGAATGAAGATGATTACTACCAAAAAGGTGTGAAAACCTCGGAGAAGCTGGTCTCTCAATTCGATAAAAATAATATTTGTGAAAAGCTGGTGACCCTTTACCGTAGCGTAGTGAACAAGAGTTATAGTAAAGCGGAATCTTACACTAAAGATGGAATTAAAAAAAATCAGCCTGAAGAACAAATGTATTATATCTTCGAAAAATAGCATCATCCCCAACATTAGGATATTCCATCTTCTTAATTTCATGAATGTATTGTTTTACAAGCGATTACGTCAGTTATGAAAGAGTTCTTTCAAAAGCCCGAAATATTCACGTAACCAAAAAGAAGTAATACCTATCTT
>DATFMK010000755.1:0-2469 GCA_035267005.1 Balneolales bacterium | reverse complement strand
CACTGTTTGCGTTTTAGGAAAAATCCCGGTAATCCTTTCATCCTGAAAATCCCGGTTCTGACAGTTGGAGCGTTTTGAGGCTTTAACACGTAAACCCACTCCTACACCTCCCGAACACTTTCGGGAGGATTTAGGTGAGGGGTTACGTTTTAGGGCTTTAAAGCGTTAATTGAGACTAATAATTTATTAAATATTGATTTTAGCATAAGCTCAGAGGGCTTCAATATGAATAGCTTCGGGTGGAAACCCGGAGAATTAAAAAAGTAGAATATCAACACTGAATGGATGAATAAAAAATATTGATAATTGTTAACTGAAATGTCATAAAACCCTGGGTTTATTCGTTATATATACAAAAATTAAGAATGAAAAATCTGGTACATAAAAGTCGCTATTAAGATTTGAAATGTGTCCTGTATCAGATTCGGTTTTTTGATTATATTCCTTGAGTAAATTTTTAAATGTATTTTAAACGAGGAAAAATGCTATGACAAGAGAAATGCCAAATTTACACAAGCAGGCTTTGAAGTATAAAAATTTTAAACGCCTGAAACACGACGGTGGACGTGCATGGATTAAGAATGCACAAACTTTTGAATCGGTACGTGGCACAAATCGCTGGCTGGAAACCAGACATGAAGATGCCAAAAGTGACCCAAAAGATGAGCAATAATTAGTGTTCAGGTGTTTGTGTGTTTTCATCTTTTATTAGCAGCTTTCAGCTATTGGATTAAATTCAAAATGGGTGAAAAACTGAATTATTAGATTATTAGATGTATGGCTTACGATTTAAGAGATTTCAATAAGGAGGTTATTGAGCCGAGTGAACACACGCCGGTTGTAATTGATTTTTGGGCGGAATGGTGTGGTCCATGCCGCATGCTAAGTCCGGTTTTGGAGAAACTGGCCAATGGGGCTGGGAAAAAATGGAAGCTCGTAAAAATTAATACGGAGGAATTTCCTCAAATAGCGGCACAATTCAGGGTACGAAGTATTCCAGCCGTTAAGATGGTTTATCAAAAGAAGATTGTATCGGAGTTCACAGGAGCTTTACCGGAACATCAAATACGCAAATGGTTGAAGGAGAATCTTCCAGTATCAGATGATCAAAAAGATGTTCAGGAAACGGTTGAAGAATATTTATCGGAAGGGAACCGGGAAAAAGCTCGTGATCTCCTATCCGAGATGGTTAATGGCGATCTCGATGATAAAGACAGTCTGGCACAATTAGCAATGTTGTTTCTGCCGGAAGAAATGGAAAAGGCTGAGCGATATATCCATCCTTTGATGAGCGAGCCCAAGTATGAGATCGAACAGCAGACTTACGAAACCGTTCAACATCTCCACAAGGTAGCCAATGGAGATTCAGAGATCGAAAATCAGAATCAGGATGTAGCCGATAGCTACAAAGAAGGAGCAGAATTGCTGATTCAAAATGATTACGATGGCGCGCTTGAAAAATTTCTGGACTGTCTGATTAAAGATCGATCTATTGATGACGATGGTCCCCGTAAAGCATGCATCGCGATTTTTACATTACTCGGGAATATGCACCCCACAACCCAAAAATATCGCAGAAGATTCTCAATGGCACTTTATTGATCAAGGAACAATGAATAGTGCGTACGTGTAGGGATTAATTATTTATTTACTGTTCACGATCCCTGTCATTCCGACCTTAGTGGAGGAATCTATCAACGCTCATTAACAATTATACGAATCAATGCAGAAAAAAAGCATCTTGTCGTTGAAAGATCCCTCGAGTGCCTCGGGATGACAACGTATGGTGGCTTGTCATTTAAAAAGTATCGTGGTTCCATTATCCTAAGCCTGAAGGGCGGAAGGTCAGAAATATTTTCTCTTAAGTTTAGATCTCAAAGGGCTATAACATAGTTAAACGTAACAACTACACGATTAACCCGGATTATTCACCAAGAGATTTAATCGTGATCAAAGCGAATTTAAAAATGCGCATGAAATGAAGCCTGTCATTCCGACCATAGTGGAGGAATCTATCAACGCTCATTAACAATTATACGAATCAATGCAGAAAAAAAGCATCTTGCCGTTGAAAGATCCCTCGAGTGCCTCGGGATGACAACGTATGGTGGCCTGTCATTTAAAAAGTATCGTGGTTTCATCATCCTAAGCCTGAAGGGCGGAAGGTCAGAAATATTTTCTCTTAAGTTTAGATCTCAAAGGGCTATAACATAGTTAAACGTAACAACTACACGATTAACCCGGATTATTCACCAAGAGATTTAATCGTGATCAAGGCGAATTTAAAAATGCGCATGAAATGATGCCTGTCATTCCGACCATAGCGGAGGAATCTATCAAGGCTCATTAACAATTATACGAATCAATGCAGATAAAAGGGACCCGCCGTTGAAAGATCCCTTGAGTGCCTCGGGATGACAACGTATGGTGGCTTGTCATTTAAAAGGTATCGTGGTTCCATTATCCTAA
>DATFMK010000754.1:0-2199 GCA_035267005.1 Balneolales bacterium | reverse complement strand
GAAGGCTATGCAAAACCGTTCTTTTGCCCAATATCTGCATTTTCGCGACTTCAAAATCCTCACATATGGCTAATATGCTGCGGTTCCGAAGTCGCTCAAGCTTTGATCTTGAACAAAAGCCCTGGTTTTGCAAAGCCTTCTGGTACTCATTACAAACTTGATTCGTGAGCAACAATTGAAAATTGATTATTTAAATCATTCATGAAATATATAAGTACAAATAAAGAATCAGCGGCTGTAACGTTTAATGAAGCCATTCTAAATGGTCTGGCGAATGATGGCGGATTATACGTTCCGGAATCAATACCTAAACTTTCACAAAAATTCTGGAGTCAAATAGCACAGTCCTCATTTCAGGATATAGCAGAATCTATCCTGACTCCTTATGTCTCAGATCAGTGGAATAAGGAAATTTTACATTCGGTTACTACCAAAGCTTTTAATTTCAAAGCGCCTCTTGTTGCACTGGATGATCATACTTACATCATGGAATTATTCCATGGTCCAACATTGGCTTTTAAAGATTTTGGCGCAAGATTTTTGGCTTCTTCATTTGAAAAAATCGCAGCAAACAAAAGAATCAACATTCTTGTAGCAACTTCCGGTGATACAGGAAGTGCTGTGGCACAAGGATTTAAAGATGCCAAACACGTCTCGGTTCATCTTTTATATCCGAGTGGTAAAGTGAGTCAATTACAGGAACAACAACTTACGACAGCAGGTGGTAACGTTAATGCTTTGGAAATTAACGGCACGTTCGATGATTGTCAGCGATTGGTCAAGGAAGCTTTTAATGATTCGGAATTACGAGAATCTATGATTCTTTCATCGGCAAATTCCATCAACATTGCTCGACTTTTGCCACAATCACTCTACTATGTCTATGCCCTTGCACAATTTAAACAACAACATTCGGATAACCCCGTTATTTCAGTACCCAGTGGAAACATGGGTAATGTAACCGGTGGATTGATCGCTCAAAAAATGGGAATGCCGGTCGATCAGTTTATCATTGCTACTAATATTAATGATGTTGTACCGGAATATTTAAGGAAAGGGATTTTTCAGCCCAGAAAATCCCAAAGAACGATCGCCAATGCCATGGATGTTGGAGACCCAAGTAATTTAGCAAGAATTCAGCATTTATTTAATCATTCGATTGATGAAATGCGAGCTCTTTTAAAAGGGTTTGCTTTCACGGATGATGAAACGAAAAATGCCATAAAAAAAGTATATAATAAAACAGGATATATCCTTGATCCACATACCGCTATCGGTTATCTGGCAAGTCAGGAATACAGAAGAGTAAATAATAAACCGGATCAGTCTGTAATGGTGATGGCAACCGCTCATCCGGCAAAATTCAAGGATATCGTAGAACCCATTATCAATGATGAGATTCCTTTACCTCCTGCTTTACAGCGCTGTATGGAAAAAGAAAAACAATCTATTTTGATGGAACCATCTTATCCGCAATTTAAATCGTATTTGATGCAACAAATACTCGAAAAAGAAATAACGGATAACTAAATTTTGATGGTTCTTACCCTAAATAATTATAGAAGATCATGAAAGAAGATTTAAAGAAGATCAGAAACTTACTTGATGATATTGATCAACAGATCATCGATTCCCTTGCTAAACGTCAACATATTGTTGAAAAAGTATTCAGTCTGAAAAAAGAACATTCCGGCAGAATCCGTGACTATCAGCGGGAAGAACAGATTCTGAATAAACTTGGTAATATGGCCCGTAAATCAGGCCTTGACCGATATTATGTTGAACAAATATTCCGGGAAATCATCAATCACTCCGTAAGATCTCAGACGAATGCTTTGATGGATTATCACAACAATGTAATATCAGATAAAACCATCTCTGTTGCTTATCAGGGTACCGATGGTTCTTATAGCCATCAAACGGCCTATCGCCATTTCAGTGAACGTTACGCCGATATCACAACTTTTGGATACGATACCTTTCATGAAGCCGGTAAAGCGGTAGAAGATGGCGAAGTCGATGCCGCCGTTCTGCCAATTGAAAACACAACAGCGGGATCTATTAATGATACGTATGATCTTTTAGGTAATAGTTCTCTGGTTATCATTGGAGAAGAAGTCCTCAGGATTCGCCATTGTTTGTTAGGCCTGGAAAAAGTACCCTTAAATCAAATTAAGCGAATTATATCTCATCCACAGG
>DATFMK010000753.1:0-2031 GCA_035267005.1 Balneolales bacterium | reverse complement strand
GGAAAGGATGGTGCAACATCTTAAAATTCAAAGTGAAAGAATGACGTAACTTGTACATGGCAAGTCTTCTAATATTGTCATCCTGAGGAACTCGAAGGATCTTTCAACGGCAAGGTACCTTTTAATTTGAATCGATTTGTATGATTGTTTATGAGCGTTGATACACCCCTCCGCTCCGCTCGGAATGACAGCGGGTGGGGTTGAAAATCAGTCCATAAATATAACCATACATACGATACCTCATCACTAATTCGGCACGTCATGCCCGAGTTAATCGGACGTCCATTTCGCGAAAGTTAGGTCGAGAAATTATTATTCCGTTCAAACACTGGCAGGTCCTGCGGACGCTGACAGCGCTTTTCGAGTAATAGGAAAGGATGGTGCAACATCTTAAAATTCAAAGTGAAAGAATGACGTAACTTGTACATGGCAAGTCTTCTAATATTGTCATCCTGAGGAACTCGAAGGATCTTTCAACGGCAAGGTATCTTTAATTTGAATCGATTCGTATGATTGTTTATGAGCGTTGATAGATTCCTCCACGCTGGTCGGAATGACAACGGGTGGGGTTGAGATTAGAACCGGAGACCAATTCAATGTCTTTAAAAGTCATACATACTACATCAGCCAATAAAAGTCCATTAAATACACCACATTGAAGTTAAGCTGCCGCTCATCCACCTCTACTTACCTCAGTGAGTTTTTTTCACCAAACATAACCTGTCATGTAGCCCAAAACCCAGCCAGCCCTATCCAGGACGACTCCTAATTTTACTGAGAACCGTTAACTGTAATTTACTCATTACTCATTGCTCATTGCTCATTGTCTCGGTTTCCAGATATTATTTTGAGGTTTAGAATCGGGCAGTTCTCTTTTAGGATCTATGACAACCGAATCAAGTTTACTGCTGGAATGGTATTCAAACGTCCAGGTCCCTCCTCGCTGCCAGACTTCAACAGGTAGCTGAACCGTTCCTTTCTTTCCATTCGATTCATAAATACCAACAGTAACCGGCATTACCATACGATCGTTATTTTTTATGGTGATATATGCTCCTTGCTTTGGGTCCTGATCTACATAATGAACATTGCTCACGGCCTGATCGAGTCGCCAGTCTTTATAGAACCATTCTTTCCAGAACCAGTTTAAATCTTCACCGGCCGCGTCATTCATCGTTCTGAAAAAATCTTTGGGTGAAGGATGTTTATAGGCCCATCTTTTTATATAGGTACGGAACGCATAATCAAAACGTTTCGGGCCCAAAATATAATGCCGCAGCAGATACAATCCAGCAGCAGGTTTTACATAGGATGCCAGCCCGATAAAATGACGATTGGCGACATCATCATAAGTCAGTATAGGCTCGGTAATGGGCTGACGATCAATCACTTTTGCCAACATAGGCAGATTGGTTTCAAGCGGACTGTATTTACCAAATTCATCATTATTGAATGCTCTTGTGGAATAAATATCAATAAACGAGTTAAATCCTTCATCCATCCAGCCGTATTCACGTTCGTTTGATCCAACAAGCATCGGGAACCAACTGTGTCCCATTTCGTGTGTCGTAACGCCCCACAAGCCTTTTCCCTTGGCATGATAACTGCAAAAGACGATGCCCGGATATTCCATTCCGCCGGCATTTGCAGCGACATTAACGGCATCGGGCCATGGATAGGGATACCACATTTTCGAATCTGATTCGATCGTAGCCTTCACAAATTGTGTGGATCTTCCCCACGCTTTATTACCGGCCGATTCAATAGGGTATGCCGACTCAGCAAGTGCTTTTTTACCATTGGGAAGATTGATTCGAGCCGCATCCCAGATAAAGGCTTTCGAGGCCGCCCAGGAGACATCCCGGGTATTATGCATCACGAAATGCCAGGTCAGGCGTCCGGTATGCTGCGGACGTGATTTGGTATTGTTGACTTCATCAGGCTTACGGATAAAAATCGTTTGATCACTATTTCGGGATTTATTGAGCCTTTTTTGTTCTTCTTTGGTCAGAACCTTTGAAGGATTTTGCA
>DATFMK010000752.1:0-6736 GCA_035267005.1 Balneolales bacterium | reverse complement strand
CCGCTTTCAACTCGTCTTTAGCGGGATTCATCCCGGCATCCTTACTATAGACGACAGGTATACTGCCATCGTCTGGTATGGGGTGAACGTGTGCATCGGTGAGACCGGGAACAAGTACGTGTCCTTTGAGGTTGAATATTCTTGTTTCGGGACCTGCCAACTGACGAATGGCAGAGTTTGTTCCCACCGCTTCAATTTTATCTCCACGAATGGCTACAGCTTCTACCCAGGGATTGTTAGATTCTGCTGTAAACACTTTGCCATGAATCAATATCAAATCGGGTTGCCCGTTTTTTAAAGCAGACCGGTTTATCGTTTGGCCTTGAAGCGGAATCCAGTTAAAAATGAAAAAAATCAGTATTATTAATACCTTATTTGTTTCTATATACCTATTCATTTTTTTGATATCTCTATAATTATTTCATTTAAATAGCTTTTTATGCAAACAGACCTGACAGGTTTCTAAAAACCTGTCAGGTCTTAAAATCGTTACAGCTGCATATATGTATATCCCTTCTGACCATAAACCACCGCATCTATAAGTGCCGATAAGGTGATGGTGACATCCGGATCCACAATCTTGTCAGGCATCCCGTGTTCGGCGAGGGCCTGGCTGCATATCATCAAAGTTACCCCTGCTTTTTTAAGAGCATGGAGAATGGGAAGGTTGGGATTATTCGCTTTAAATTGTTTCTGATAAAAGGCGTTGATTGCCGATGCATAACCTGATTCCCCATCCAGTACGGCAATAATGTGAACATGATCAGCCGGAACTTTGCCATAAGCCATAAGATTGACCAGACGTGCCAGTCGTTTCAATCCTTTAAATTGTCCCGATGGATCACGATCACTGCTGACGATATCTACAAATATCTTGTAATCAACTTTAGGATTCGGCCGTACCGGCAGATTGGGACGCGGATGAACACCCCCGACATTTTGAATAACCGGGTAAATCCAGTTGGGTTGAGATGACTTAGCAGTTCCCGGTTTATTGGAATTTTGAGCAATTACTGTTTGATAACTAAAAACCAATGAAACAATCATGATCAAAATTGCCGGTAATAGATGGTCATGACTTGTTATGATCATCTTAACTGTCAATCCCCGATTTAGAATATTCAATTTATTCCTGCTTTCTTTATCATCCATCGTTGTATTATTTTTTAGAAGGCTATGCAAAACCCGGGATTTTGTGAAACCTATCAGACCTTCTTACTTATAGTATTTGTTGATTAACTACTTACGAGTGCACAGTCGCAATGATCAGTTTTCTTTTTTTCGGTGTGAAACGTTTGAATCCGTGTGAAGCTAGTTCGCGTTGTACATGATTTCCCTTACCAATAATTTGTACGGAATCCATATTCCACTTATCACTATGAAAACCCGGTGAGGCTGTAGTGATCAAAACGATTCGTTTAATTTCTTGCGGACGAACCGCCCGGTCCAAATGTATAGAAACTATATGCGTGGAATTGTTGGCCCAGTGTGCACCATGATTGACATTGGGTTCCGTTTGTACCGAACCATCCGCATAATGTATTTCTACATTTAAATTGGCGTGGTTTCCACGAAGAGCATCCCCACCTGTATGGAAGGTAAAATTCAATTTATCGATTTGACCGGCTAATGCATGCGCTGAGGAAATCGGTACCTCAAGTCTTCTGTCCTTGATGGTGAAATATTTGGGTCCGGCATGACCGATTGTTATCAAGTTATTATTCCTGAGTCCCTTGATATCGAGATGGCCCATTCTCCACGTATCATGATTGATACCGCTGCGAAAGGTATCGGTTATTATGAGTTTACGGATGTCTCTTTTTCTCACAGGATGCCTCAGAACAACGCGGGCATTCTGGGTATAATCAGGCAGCCACCGGGCACTCTTGTTGATATTGCGATAGAACTGCCTGGATCCGTCCGATTGTTCAACCTCGAGATTGATATTGGCATGTCCACCCCGTAAATCATTATTACCAGTATGAAAACTCAGGATGAGTTCGTGAATCTTACCATCGGAATTAGAATAAACAGGATTAGGAATAGCTGAAGGCGGTGTTTTACGTTTGTATTTTGTGTCCACAAAGTAACTGCGCCAGTAATCAGAGCTCCCATCCGTATAATGGTAAACGTGACGTCGTAAATCCGGTATCAAAGTCTTCTTTTCCTGCGGATGATTCGGGTCGCAGATATAGATCTTCAGATCCATCTGATGAGGGCCAAATTTCCCCTTATACCGTCCCATGTTGTACCCATAAGCGATGACCTGATGATCGCCGGTGCCCATCGCTCCTTTCATGTCGAGTACAATGGGGATCCCCCGATCTATACAATTTTTCAGCGTGGCGAGCGCGCCACCTTTTCTGCCATTTAAGCCCCTTCTAAACAGTTCTACATTACGTTTACCACCCGGGTTAAACATCATGTTGGTCCATTCAGGAACATTGCTTTCAATAGAACGGACTTCTCTATGATAGATCAACTTAGCCAGTTTTGTTCCGGTTGCCGGACGATAAGCCTGTTTTGGTATCGGTTTGTGTGAGAAATAATAATCCAGGACGACATAGTCCATACCACCACACAGTCCCTTTGTATGTATGTTCAAAGATGGGATTTTTAGGTTTTTTGGGACTATATCATTCTTGAAAGTATTAGGGAAACGAAAACCATCACGTTTCGGATTAAATCTCGTCATTACATCGCCGGGATGTCTCCCTGTCTGAGCTTTTACTTCTGGCACCGATTGAAAAATAAAAGCAATTAGAAACAGTACAATCATTGCCATATAAACGGAATAGTGAGATTGGTTATGGCTCCTTCTTTTACCGGTTTTCCCAAATAAGAGATTGACAAATTTATTCTTCATTTTTTAAACCTGATTTTAGTGATTTGTTCCTATGATTACGCAGATTTAAAACACTTATACAGACCTGCTAAAGTGTTACTTCTGCAACTTGACTTTCGGTTTAACAGTTAGCGTATTCCCATTGAACCGAAAGAACCAAATCATCCCCCCCAAAACACTTACCAAAATATAATCCCCGCAAAAGTGTAGACTCGAACCGGTATTCCTATTAACCAGTTTCCATTCCAGCATCTTATCCGTTCGAGCGTCTAAATATTGCACGATCATTATACCATGCACTCCAACCGGTATTATCCTATTTATCTTAGATAGCTACAGGTCTTATCAACTCACAACAAGTAATTACCGTATTCCGGTTATAATTTTTATCGGGATATCCTTCAAAAATCGGAGCATTAGCAATATTGAATTGGATCACAAGCGGTTTATAATCTTCCACTCGTACGAGATAATGTCCCGGTATCACTGATTGCAGATCATATCCTCCCCCTGGATCTGCAATCAGCGTCGTACGATAACGATTACCGGTTGTATCATAAATATCGATAGCATACGTCTGCCAAATTTCCAAAGTGGCATTTGGCAAAAGATCGTCTTTCTCACTATAAACTTTGCCAGAAAGTTTGAGCGGCAATCCCGGATCACCTGGTGCACATAACCCATCTTTATACGGTGTATCCCGTTTGTAAAAGGCTCCCAGGTCATCGATAGTGGCTAACGCTAACAAAAGCATGAGATATAGATGTCAGAGTTAATGGTGCCGCGAAAATCAAAGTACCAAGTTCAGCTGCACACATCAAAAATTACCGGTGTTTCATAATTTGTAAAAGATCTTTTTGGGAAATGTTTGTTTATTTTCCACTGCTATCTCCTCCTCCACTAAAATGATACAACTTTATTTCTCTTCAACTGCTGGCTTGATGAATGCACTTACTTCCCGCCAGTATTTTCGAACGCTTTCTCCTCGAAGGTTAAGTAGCTGGTTTCTCTTGCAATATCTGACACATATTTTTTTCTAAGTTCTTTAGCTTTTGCCTCGCTTCCTGCCATTTTCACCAATTCCTTATACCAGGCTACATCATCTGGACTCTCTTTCCATTGAAGTGTCGATAATCCCTCTTTCAAAGGCCACACGGTAGTTATATCCCATGGTCCTGTACGGTGCTCCAAAACCATGACCGGTCCGTTACCTACTTTTTTTGACGCCGGTTCGAAATATTTCTTCACGATACCAAGTAATTCGTTTCTTTTACCCGGTTTAATTTCTATTTGAGACACCATATACCACTTGATATTTTTATACTTAGCCGCCTTAACGGGTTCCTTGGGCGACTGTGCTTTAACCAGCTGATAGCAGTATAAACCAACGATCAAAACAAACATTATAAGGGAACATACTCTGACTAAATTAACTTTGTTTATTTTATAGATTAATGATTTCTTCCCTGAATTTTTATTTAGGATATATTTAGTAAGCATAACTAACCTCCAAGTAGTTATTGACAATGAATAGCAATATAAATTGCTATTTTATAGTAATTATGATCTATTCACTTTGATCAGATATATTCTGTTGAATTGAGATATTTATTGACGCTACACGATTATTAAAAAATCTACTTTAATTCGATAATTGACTGGATAACAATTAGTTATCAATCCCTTTTTTATTATTAATTGTGAGTAAGTTTTGTACCTGTATATTAGACCAATCGTCGCAACTCAATAAAACAACATTCATTAGTAAACTTCCGACTAAATATTTTTTTCTTATAGGAAAAAATCGGCAATTTTTCCTACTGCATTCAAAGACAGAAACCATGCTTAATTAACGGTTTTTTGGTGATTTATAATGCATTAGCAGGCTTACTTCGATCATTTAGGAAGGCGATGTCACTCAGATAATTTTGGTTTGAGGCATACTCAGCAGGAGTCATGCCGTAGAAGAGTTTAAATTCATTAATGAAATGTGTCTGATCAAAATATCCGAATCGTTGCGCTATTTGGGACCAATTATATGGGAACTGGTTATTATTAATAAATTTTAAAACGGCATTGAACCGCATAATTCGCTGATATTGTTTTGGGCTTAATCCGACAATTCTCCGCATATGCCGTTCTAATCTGCTGATAGAATACCCTTGCTGCCTGCAAACTTTTTTTATAAGAGATTTTTTACAGCTATTCAATCGAATATAATCTATTACCTGTGCCAGATGAATGCTATTAAATCGATCCGTATTCTGATTCACTCTCTTTAGGAAAAATTGTTCCACAACGGATCGTATATCTATAGCGGTGATTTGCTGTGAAACTTCATCTTCAAAATACCAGGCTTGGGAACCCAGAATATCAGTAAGATTAACACAATTATTCCTGCAATCCCCCTGATGAACTCCAAGCAATTGATAAGCACCACACGGTCGAAAAATCACAAAGAATGATTTTAAACGATCATATAAAACAATTTTTTTGAAACTTGTCGTTTGTCCGACAAATGTGATGCATTCATATTTAACAGCTTGATTCCCATTTTCACCGATATAGGTATCTTTCCCTTCGGCGGTTATGGATAAAGAAGTGCACCCGGGTGGAACCATATCAGTCTGAGACCAATTGCCTGCTTTCCCTAATTCACAAAATACGTAGTATTGAATATAAGGCTGAAGTGCTTTATGTGGCGTAAGAATGATCGTGTTCATAACCTATTCACAAAGATTCAATTTAATTCCTAACAATCAGCCACGATTGTCAAATTTGTAATGAATGAAACCGTATATTTTTTGAACCTCTTAAATCAAATCCCTTTGACAACCATGGTATTAATATCTCTATATATAATAAAAAATCATTTTTTATGCACGGATAAATAGGTAATATTATGATTATATAAAGTACTATAGATAAGTATCAGTATTTAATACGCATTCCAAAATCCGTAGTGGACATTTTCCCTTTATATCTTATCCAGATTTGTCAGAAATCTATAATTTTATTAATTATGTATAATATCTATGAGTTATAGATATCTTTAAATAATTTATTATCGTTACGGATTCTTTTGAGGGGAATGCATAATATGAATAGTATTTGGCTGGCCGTGACCGGTGGAATCATCTTCTTTCTCGGTTACCGGTTTTATTCGAAATTTATAGCTGATAAAATATACCGGCTCGATCCGGATTATGAAACACCATCTCACAAATATAATGATGGTGTTGACTTTGTTCCCACGGATAAATGGGTGCTTTGGGGACATCATTTCACTTCTGTTGCCGGTGCCGCTCCTATTGTCGGACCGGCTATTGCCATTTTTTGGGGCTGGCTTCCCGCACTGCTTTGGATTACGCTCGGAACCGTATTTGGAGCCGGTGTGCATGATTTCGGGACTCTTATAATTTCTGTTCGTAATAAAGGCCAATCTATCGGAACCCTCGCCAATAAATTGATCGGGAAAAATTCAAAGATCCTGTTTCTGTTCATTATTTTGATTTTGGTTTTAATGGTGAATGCTGTATTTGCCTGGGTCATTTCAAATTTATTCATCTCTTTTCCAGCCAGTGTCTTATCTATTTTCATCCAGATCCCTTTAGCTGTATGGATTGGCTTTTCCGTCTATAAAAAGAAAGGTAGTCTATTGCTTCCATCAGTAATCGCTTTACTGATCATGTATCTGGTAGCCATTACCTCCAGTTATGTCCCTGCCCTGCAAATAGATTTAATCCGGTTTTTCGGAGGGCGCGAGCAAATGGTCATTGCCGGATTTAACGGCACACAGCTGGCTTTTTTTGTGTGGATCATCATTCTCATGATTTACGTCTACATTGCATCCATCACTCCTGTCTGGAAGTTGTTACAACCCCGAGATTA
>DATFMK010000751.1:0-2028 GCA_035267005.1 Balneolales bacterium | reverse complement strand
ATGTTCAGGTTACAACCTATCAACCACGAAAAATCGTACTAAATACTCAGCGTGATACTGATGGTTTTTTAGTTTTAAGTGAGATTTATTACCCGGCCGGATGGAAGGCCTATATAGATGGAAAACAAACACCTATATTCCAAACCGATTATGTTTTACGTGGTATTGCCATACCCAAAGGCCAACATACTATTTCATTTACATTCAATCCCGAATCGTATACAGTCGGGAGTAAAATAGCCTGGGGTGGTACTATTGCAATATATCTGATCGGTTTTATCGGGTTCGTAGGTTTTATAAGAGAGAAACAAAGTCCTGATGAGGAATGAGCCGTAATAAGGTCTTAATTGTAACATACTACTGGCCTCCAAGTGGCGGGGCCGGGGTACAACGTATTCTTAAGTTTGCAAAATATTTACCTCATTTCGGAATTGAACCGGTTATTTTAACGGTTGATAATCCCACTTACCCGATCATAGATGAATCTTTGGCATTGAACATACCGAAAGGTATTAAGGTCATTAAAACAAAAAGTCTCGAACCTTATTCCATATATGCTTATTTCACGAAAAAACCGGTATCAGAGGTAGCTAAACCCACTATCATCTTAAAAGACACAAAAAACTGGAAAAACAGAATCGGAACATTTATCCGGGCCAACTTTTTTATTCCCGATGCTCGTGTCGGATGGACACTATCTGCTAAATCAAAAGCTAAAGAATTAGTGTCGAAATATGATATTGACACCGTCATAACTACCGGTCCCCCTCATTCCACTCATTTTGTAGGCAAATACTTAAAGAAAATAAAGAAAATAAAATGGATTGCTGATTTCAGGGATCCATGGTCGGAAATTCATTACAATCAATATTTACCACGTACTCTTTTGGCGAAAAAGATTGATCTGTTATATGAGAAAACGATTTTAAAAAATGCCGACGATGTGATTGTCGTATCCAACTCAATGGCAAAATTGCAAAATAAGATATACCCACGGAAATATACTGTGATAACCAATGGTTTTGATCCGGATGACTTTGAAGAAATCAAACATGAAAATTATTCTAATGAGATCTTGACCATAAGGCACGTAGGAAGTATCGGTGAAACCTCTGTGCCATATAATTTCTTTGAAGCACTTAACAAACTCGATCAAAAGCTTAACTACCGGTTAGAGTTCATCGGCAATGTCCATCCCAAAATTCAGCAACTAATCAATAAATATAGTTTAAATGACCGGATATCCATTAAACCATATCTCCCTCACAGGCAAGCTATTAAAGCTATGCAAGAGTCTGACCTCTTATTACTTGTCATTCCAAATGCCCGGAACAATGAATTGATTCTCACCGGTAAACTATTCGATTATATCGGATCTCAGACACCTGTTATGTTGATTGGCCCATGCAGGGGAGATGCCGCACTCATAATAGACGAATTAAAACAGGGAAATTGTTTCGAACATGAAGACACTGAATCGATGTATCATTATTTGGCTAAGGTATTGGGCGATAGTTTATATTTAGAACCAAAAAGCGTAGATTCTGATGTTGAAAGTCATCCCTATTCACGAATTACCCTAACCCGTAAACTGGCGGGCTTAATACAATGAAAGTCATAAAAGAGATGCAAACCGGATTATGTTTTATAGGAGGCAGCGGCCGTAGTGGCACTACCATATTTAAAAGAATCTTTGCGAATCATCCCAAAGTAACAAGCATACCGGAATTTCGCATTTCCGTTGACCCGGACGGCCTTGTTGATTTCTACCAATCGATGCTTTCCCACTGGACCCCCTATTTATTTGATAACAAACTGAAAAATTTACGGGCCGTGTTGCTGGATGCTGGGAAATCACACCCACTGGCCAAATATTATCACTACGGCGTAAGAAAGGCTAAGCTTAATAAATTACCGTATAAACTGGAATCACGTTATACAACTATTGGTATTCGTAAATTTTGCCCGACATATGATCAGTTGGTGGAGGACCTGATTGGAAATCTCACAGAATTTAAGTATATGGGT
>DATFMK010000750.1:0-3983 GCA_035267005.1 Balneolales bacterium | reverse complement strand
TAAAATGCATTTCTGCTTCCCTTTCCGTTTTCTGAGGAAAATCTTTTGAATTTAGTGTTTTTAATTTACGTAATGCTTCGTCGGCTCTTGAGATACCTACATATAACCGAAACCATATGGAATCAAATTTTGGCTGATCTGGTCTCATAAAAGAAAACAATTCCATATCGTTATAACCCCCTTGATCGGAGGTCCCTCCGCCGCCTTTGTAGGCGTCATCTGAACGAACATCGCCATAAGGCCACATATCTTCAAATGGTACGGTCCAGTGATCATTTCCTAACGATGCATAAGCAGCTGTAACAAGCTGATCTGCTCTTTTTGGAGTATTTAATTGTGATGAACTAACTACTCCCTTGGGTTGATAGTTAAGAAAATTTGACTTACATGAAGCCAAAGTAATTACTAACAATCCACCTATTATGATTAATAAATTAAATCTCTTCATAACATGAATTATTTATCATTAAAATTTTACGTCAAAGCCAACGCTTATTTGTCTAGGTCTGGGATAAGCATTATTTGGATTTGCCGGATCGGGCCCGGTGAATGCATTTGGTCCCTTATTATCCTTAAATGTTAACAGATTCTCTCCCCGGACATAAACTCTCAAATTTCGCATACCTACCATTTTTTGTATTCTTTTCGGCAGTGTATAACCGATTTCAGCAGATCTTAACTTGAGATAGGAACCGTTTTCGATATAGTAGGTTGACATCCTCGCCTCATCATTATTATCGGCAAGAGATAAAGCAGGGATATACGTATTTCTATGTGTAGGTGTCCAGGCATTCAAAGTTCTAGTTCCATAATTGGTACCATTCCAAATAGAGGTGAAATCGGTGTACATCTTTTTGGGATTATATACGGATATTCCCTGCACTCCTTGTAAAAATAGCGACAGATCGAAATGCTTATAAGAAAAATCCGCATTAAGTCCGTATGAAAATTTTGGACTATTCACGCCAATATATTTTTGGTCAAGTGAATTAATTACTCCATCGCCATTCAAATCTTTATACCTCAGGCGACCAACACCTTTACCTGGTTGAGTTGCAGAATTTTGAACCTCTTGTTTATTTTGGAATATTCCTTGAACGACATATCCAAAATAGGATTCCATAGGATGACCAAGAATATGTTTAACCGAGTTTCCAGGATAGGCATTGAATACAGACTTAGGTAGTTTTGTAATCTTATCTCGCGAACCACTTAATGTACCGGTAATATCATATTTTAATCCGGCAATGTGATTCTGATATTCAACCTTAAATTCCAAACCATGATTCGATACCGAAGCACCATTGACCCATTGATTACCACCATCTCCAATAACTCCAAGATATGGAGGAAGGATTAAAATATTGTTGGTGTTACTTCTGAAGTAATCAATAGATCCACTCAATTTTTGAGCAAAAAAGCCATAATCTATTCCAACATTGGTCTCCGTTTTCGTTGACCATTTAAGATTCGGGTTTCCTGTTTGAGTACGTTCAAAACCAGCTGGCAAAGTTCCGGTTTCCTGACCACTTATAGCATATGCTGTACCATTACCTGGCCCCCAGGTATTATCATTACCATAATTGGGAGCATAAAGAGTAAAACGAGCACTATTAGCAATATCCTGATTACCGGTTTGTCCCCAACCAGCACGTAATTTTAAATTTGATATAAAAGGAAAATTATCACGTATGAATTGAGTCTGACTTGCTCTCCAACCAACCGAAACGGCTGGAAATATTCCATATCTATTATTACTCCCAAAACGAGAGGAGCCATCACGCCTGATAGTACCTGTAACCAGGTATCTATTTTGGTAGTTATAATTTACTTTACCAAAGAATGAGAATAATTGAAATCCAGTATCATTTCCGCCATTATTACGATTACCAGTACCGGCATCATTATAAAAGTAATTATTGTTTTGGATGGCGAATTTCTCTGTATAAGTGGAAATATAATTAATTCTCTTATAAACCATTTCCATTCCACCTAAAAATGTGAAATGATTCTGTTTGTAACTTGTTTTGTATTGTAATGTATTATGCCAATCCCAATTCAGGTTATTGTTTTCGTTTATTGATAATGAGTTGATATTCCGGGTAAGGAAACCACTTTGATATCTTTGTCTGATTAATCTATTGAAATCGTTTACATATTCCGCGCCAAAATTCGATTTAAAGGCTAAACTGGGCAGAATGTTATATTTTACATAAACATTACCCATCGTCTCAATTGAATTATTTTTATTCCATTGATTTTGGTCGAGAAGTCGAACCGGATTATCTCTATCATCAAAACCAGATCCAGCCGGACCAGCCCATCCACCATTAATTGTATGTACAGGCAGAATCGGTTGAACAATCAGGGCTAACCACATTGGGGTACCACCTGCACCGCTTGGTACTGGGGTTTGTCTGCCTTTGGATAAATTCAGGTTTTCACCAATCTTTAATTTCCCATCTAAAAATTTATAGTTAGAGTTTAACCTGGCAACAATCTTATTATAATTCGTTTTCTTGATAATGCCTCTGTTTTTATTGTAATTCAATGAAAAATAGACACTTCCATTTTTCGTGCCATTGGAAACAGAAACGTTATAATTTTGAATTAAACCCGGTTGTGAGATTTGATTATACCAATTTGTATTGGCAGCCTTAATCCCATCGGCCTTACTTACCCAAGTCGGCACGATCACCTTATCAAGAACGGCATTACCATTTGAATTTTTATGCCATTTATAACTATAGATAGGCAAACTACTTGGATTTACTCCGTCATTAATTGCTGCTTGCCAAAGTACTTTGCCTCTTTGGACCGTATTAAGCACATGCAATTTAGTAGCATAATCTTCCGAGGTAATGCTTGAACTTACATCAACATGTGTTTCTCCGTTCTTGGGATGTTTTGTAGTAACAATAATAACTCCATTTGATGCCCTGGCTCCATAAATTGAAGCTGCTGAGGCATCTTTCAGAACCTGTATTGATTGGATATCGTTAGGATCAAGATTACTCAGTCCACTCGTAGTCGGTACACCGTCAATTATATATAAAGGCGAATTATTTCCCAGAGTACTTAATCCACGTATGTTAACCATCGTACCACCTCCCGGTGTACCGTCAGTTAAGATATTAACACCGGCAACATGACCTTGTAAGGATCTCATAACATTATTATAGGTACTGTTTTTTATAGTCTTGGTATTAACCACAGAAACAGCTCCGGTTAAATCTGCTTTCTTTTCTGTCTGATAACCGACTACTGCTACCTCTTTACCAATAACCGTTTTAGGTTTGAGAGCAATATTAATATGACTTCGCCCTTTAACCGGCACCGTCTGAGTTTCATAACCGATATATGAAAATTCAAGAGTATCGGCAGAACTTGGTACGGTTAATTCATATTGACCTTTGGCATTAGTTGCAGTACCAATTTGTGTTCCTTTAACTACAATATTTACACCTGGGAGTGATGAACCATCACTTGCATCCGTAACCTTTCCACTCACTTTTACATTTTGTTGGGCAGGAATTGCTCCGTAGGACGGTACTTTGCATATCAAAAAGAGTATGCTGTAGCAGACCATGAGAGCAAACATCTTGCGATATTTCATAGGGAACTCCTATTTACCTCTTTTGAGTTGTTATTTACTAAATTTTAATTATAGTCGATCAATAAATGGCATACTTTCCTTGTCTCGTAACTGGTTATTTATATTGATCGAGTCTATATGCTATTTTTCATATTGCTATCAGCAGAACCTAAATACAGTGTAATTTCATGGAGAAAATAAAAATTACATACTGAGTCACAACAAATATGAAATCGTTTACATTTTACTTGGAAATAATATACCTTATTATTTCTTATTCATCTCTATTCATATGCAAAAGCGATTTCATAATAAAGTAAACGATTTCATATTAAATAATCAATCAAAAAATATTTTTTTTAATAAAATGGTTTGTGAATAGGATATT
>DATFMK010000749.1:0-2033 GCA_035267005.1 Balneolales bacterium | reverse complement strand
CCCAAAATTTTTAAACTTGTTTTCGGAATTTTAAACTTTAATGATTATAAATACCATTATGGACAGTTATAACGCAATAGCTAAATAATCGCTCAATTTGCATCTATAAAAAAATCCGGTCCTTATCACCGGTTTCGGATTTCACCTGTCTTTTTTTAAAAAAAATGGAAAAGGAGGTTAAACATTGGCCAACAACTATGTTACGCACAGAAAAACGATCGGATATGTTTTATGGGTGTTTGGATTTACAGGCGCCCACCGGTTTTATTATGGGAAGCCCATATCCGGTACCATTTATTTTTTTACGCTGGGGTTGTTATTTATCGGCTGGATCGTAGACCTTTTTCTAATCCCATCCATGAACCGTCAAGCGGAATTGAGATTTAAGGCCGGGAAGGTGGACTATAATATCGCCTGGATTCTGTTGACGTTTTTAGGGCTTTTCGGAATTCATCGCATGTACATGGGAAAATGGATTACCGGCATTCTGTATCTATTCACCGGCGGGTTGGTCGGAATCGGGATTATTTACGATTTTTGGACTTTGAACGATCAGATTACCCTGATCAATGCGTCCGGCTGATTTGGCTTTTGAGGTATTTGATGTTACGACAGACTGTATATGAATTTTGCGTAGATATTTTTGTCAAACTTTCCGGCAATAACTTCTTTTTTTATTAAATCCAATGCATTATATGGAATCATTGAATCTCTATAGGGTCTATCGTCATTTGTTAATGCTTCGAAGCAGTCTAATATACTAATTATCTGCGCAAATTCTGATATATGCGTCAATCTATTTGGGTATCCGCTGCCATCTAATTTTTCATGGTGTTGTAAGGCGGTGAGTTTTACTTCCGGGTTTGAAAATTTGCAGCGCTTCAATAGGTTGTATCCTTGAATTGGATGAAATTTAATTTTTGCAAATTCCTTATCACTTAATTTCCGTGTTGCGGTTAGAATATCATTGTCGATTTGGGTCTTACCGACATCATGCAGCAATGCACATAATCCCAATAGCTTTATGTTGGTTTTATTGAATCTCCGAGAAATGGCATACCGAATAGCAAGTGCCATGACATTGACCGAATGCAATGCCGTCGTGTAGTCTTTGTCAGAGATATGCCAGAAATTTTTAATGACCTCAGGATCTTTGATAAATTCCCCGACGATGATATTGACGGTATTTGGCAACCCTTCGAGCACCCCGCTTGAAGGTTCCGAGAACATCTCATCAACCAGGTTCACCACCGTCTTTTTTACATTTTCCAGGTTATTCGACTCTAAGTCACTTTGAAGCTGTTTATTAAAAGCCTTTTGCACATCCCTGGTACCCTTAGCCTTATCAGTTTTTTTTAAATATAATTCGCTTGGAACAAGATTTTCCCTAACACGCATCTCCTTTAGGCTAATTCCCGAAGGTTTATAAATACCAAATTTATCACCGATCGCTCTGTAGTAAAGGGGGACTGTCTGATATAGATATAAGTTTGATCTCCGTGCTTTGATATAATTTGTTTGCATTTTATTTCCCAATTCCAAGGCTAACCATACAAGCATATGTTCTGTTCGGAATTATCGAATTTTTATAAATGGTTACAAATTATATCGGCATGATTTCAATGTTCTTTAATCTGTTTGTGTAGGCAACAACCCCTCTTCTTCAGCCAATTCTGCGATCATCTCGACATATTCTTCGCTGACATAAATGTTTTTTACGATTTGGTCGGAGGGTATACCTTGCTCTAACATGCCAAGAATCATCCGCTCGGTTTTGAGATCATAGTTTATCTTATATAGTTTACGGTCTTTGAAACCCCGCTCAATTAAGCGTGTTATATAATTGGTCGTGTAGCTTATCTTGATGATCTCCTGTTTGATTCTAAATATCGCCAATACCAATAGGACCATGATGACAAATATAATCGTAAGCAATAGGAGGAATCCGGTCTCCACTGCCAGCAACGGTAAACCGGTAAACTCTGCTATCTTGTGAATCATGACGATAATACCCCCATGTTGGACGAATTAAG
>DATFMK010000748.1:0-8754 GCA_035267005.1 Balneolales bacterium | reverse complement strand
TAGGAGAGCGCGAACATTTTGACTCCATTGTGTTCGATACAGCACCAACAGGCCATACCATACGACTGATGTCGCTGCCGGAATTAATGGGCGTTTGGGTAGAAGGCATGCTCCAGCGCCGTGAGAAAATCAATAAAAATTATGAAAGCTTGCTCTCTGATGGTCAACCTAAAGATGATCCCATTTCCTGGATTCTAAATAAACGTAAAAAGCGTTTTGCACAAGTTCGGGATATCTTGCTCGATACAGAAATCACTTCTTTCGTTTACGTCTTAACCGCCGAAAAGCTGCCAATCCTGGAAACTCAAAAAGCGATAATATTACTGCAAAAATATCATATTCCCGTTCCGGCCCTGATTATTAATAAACTCTTGCCCGATGTAACGGAAGGTGATTTTCTGAAAAAGAGAAAAGAACAGGAAATGGTCTATTTGAAAGAAATAAAAACGCAATTTAAAGATATCTCTCTCTATAAAATTCCCATGCTTGAAAAAGATATATCCGGGAAATCCGATTTGGAGATCTTAGGCCAATATCTCATAGAATTGATGAATTCGTTTTCCGGTATTAAAACTAAATGACCTGTAGTTTAGAAATCAGAGGTATATATGAAAAGACCTGTCAGGTTTTAAAAATCTGACAGGTCCAAAGGTGAAAAATCGATCCTAATTCCTGTTATCTTGCCTTTTTCTGCGTACCAGGCTTGAAATGAAAAATAGCAGCCGATATCGCCAAATTCTTTTTACTGATGAAATGCATAAAAGCCGGAACCACGTATCCGTCATAGGCATCAATTCCGCTATAATCCCCAAAAAATATTTTGCTGTTACATTCAAACGGTTTTTGATTGATGCGATAGTTTTTAAATGTTTTCCCGCCATCAATGCTTCTTGCCAACGTCACGGCCGTTTTCGTGCTGTCTAAACCGCTGCGATCATAATACACAATGTTGACCGAGCCGTCTTTGGGATCTACAGCCATCCAGGTAAAGAATTGTTGTTTACCATTTCCGACTTTATCATTATTCACTCTGACCGGATTTGACCAGGTTTTGCCGTCGTCTCTTGAATATTTAACAAAAACATCTTTGTCCCCATTTCTTTCATCAACCCAATTAACGTAAATGGAACCGCGATAACGATCATGACTTAAATCGACTTTGGTTACCGGCATCCCGTTGGCCCGGTTTATTCCGGCCATCGGGAAATCCCATCCTCCACTTACATAGCCGATCACTCTGTTCTTGCTGAAAGATTTACCCCCATTTAAAGATTTCGTAAAAACAAGTCCCCTGGGACCGGCCCAGACGACGTAAATCTGTCCTTTGGGACCTACCGCAGTCATGGCTCCTTCAACCGTACGACTGTTATCCAAACAATTACCGCCATGATCGGAAATTCTCAGATAAGGAGAAAATGTTTTAACCGAATCGGTCGATTTGCTAAAATAGATTTGAGAAGAATCAGCCGGATTCTTACTACCGTATTTATCGAAATGAGTCCATGCGGTATACACATTTCCTTTATATGGTGAATCCGGAGAATTATCGACTTCCACGTAAGGTTTATCCTCCATCGGATCGGGCGTATTGAGATGTTCGATCACGCGTCCACGGGTCGGCCATGTTACACCTCCGTCGTATGAAGCACTCATAAAGATTCCGGTTGATGGAAAAGCTTGTGATCCGCCATAAATACCGTAAAATGAGAGGTAAGAATGATAAACGATACCGGTACTGCTGAACATCAACCCGTCGTCTCCCTGAATTCGGTTTTGCGGATTTTGTGTTTTCACCTTTTCCCAGGTTTTTCCCCGATTGAACGTTGCATAGGTATAATCCTGAATATGAGGGAATGATTTCTTCCGGGTGATAAAGGCCGCCACGATGTTTTTCGTATTCGTCGGATTGATGGTAATGGAAACCTCAGCCGGCTGATAATCGTCAGGGTGACTGATGCGTACCACTTTATTGAACTGAGCCAGGACGTTTGAGCTCATAAAAATACTGAGGCTCAACGCTAAAATAATTCTAAACTTTTTCATCAGGTTTTTCTAAATAATTTGAGAGAATTTGAATGAATTGGATATCATTCTGTCATAATATGTTAAAACTACTTTAATCTAAGTATGGAAAGAAAATATGGGATTTCTTTCTTTTTTGGTAGCTTAGGATTTATTAAGTGGAGATATTCTTGAAACCAAACGCTGACAGGTCGTTCCGACGTTGTTAGGTTTTCTTTTTTGAACCTGTAAACGTACGAACGGACTTGACAGGGTTCAAGAAACAAGCTATTAATATCAAATATTGATCATCCCTATTTCATGAAAATCATTTTTCGGGACTTGGTAAATTGATTGGTTTGCATTCTGTAAATATATACACCACTTCCAACGATATTTCCAGATGCATTTCGCCCATCCCACTGAATCTGGTGAACTCCAGCCGTTTCTTTACCATCCACAAGTTTGGCTACATATTGTCCAAGTACATTATAAACTTTAATTGTTACATGCGTGGTATTTTTTAAAGTATAGGTAATTTGCGTCGTTGGATTGAATGGATTGGGATAATTTTGATTTAACTTAAATTCAACAGGCTTATTAGGAGATGGATTATCGGGCTGTATCGCGGTTCCTTGCTTGTCACTATCGATCAGGATGAATTGGACAGACCGGGCTGGTGAATCCAAAATAATTCCATTTTCCGTATAAGCAGACCAGGCTTTCAAAGTATCCAATTCATGGATCGGTCCTCCCGTGGAATAATCGGATCCGGCACCATTTACATTGACGACTAGTGAAAAGGGTGGATTATCCGTTCCCCCCGTCAATGAATACAAAAAATATCTTGATCCAACGGTAAAAAAATCCGGCTTAATCTCCACGGTGTGACCACTGGTCGATTTATTCACCACGACAACACCTAATTGTCCCGAATGAAACGTCGAAGCATAAGTTACAATCTGATCATTTCCGGAAACGGAGGTTAAAATGGAGTGATCCCCAAAAAATTTCTGGAAGTAATACATATAAAAGAATACAGGACGTGGATTCCATTTGGGAACTCCGATTGGCGGCTGACTGCTATCTTCCACCTTGAACATACCCATATCGGCTCCGTCATCGTAGCTGTTGGCAATATCCCATCGGCTCGCTTCCCCGTATTTGGGCCTTTTAGCAAGTTCACCCAAAACCATTGTGGCATGCATCCCATTGATAAAAGAAGTTCGTTGTTTGGAACCCCATGCAAAAATATTCCATTCCGTCATTGCGATAGGTTTTGCTTTAGCCCCCAGGGCTTCAATTTGCTTCGGATAATAATTGTCTGCACTACTGAATTGACTATTGACTGAATTAAAAATTTGGTCTGGTGTGGAATTTTGATTGAATTCGGTAAAATAATTATGCTCGATATAAAAATCGGCCGCATCACCAGCACTCTTGAAATATCCTGAATTCCAGTTTACCGCTATATTATCATAACTTGGTGGTTGCTGATCATAAATTTGTGTCCCTATATAAATTTGAGAATCGATTTCTTTTGCGGCTGCTTTCATTGAATCGATATACACTTTGGCTATCTTGCCGTAAAGCTCGCCATTAATATATTCCGGCTGCCCATCTTTGTTTGTCGAGGTATTAATTCTATATCCGGCTTCCCAACTGCCGTAATTTTCGTTACCGATTTCCCAATATTTGGTGCGCCCATTATCATATCTCACCCAATCAGCAGCATAATGCGCAGCTTGTTGGATGGGATGATCCGTTTTACCATAACGTGCATATCCCACATTAACAGTTATAATTCCCTCTGTATTTGTTTCCCTGAGCATATTATAGTACCCATCGATTGGAAATGACCAGCTGTTTCTTCCATACCAGATATAATCATGCGACCATTGTCCTGTGTTATCATCCCAGATACTATCCGGAACTCCTGCAGGCAAATTTCCAGGTGAAGCATCCCAGAAAAATTGATCGCTCAAACTTCCACCAGGAAGGCGGATGATGTGAGGAGATAATTGTTTGAGATAACCTATCAATTTTGGCTCCTGATCAATATTACCAATGTATGGATTTGAATTAGCGCCATATAAGGAAGTAGAAACTTTCGCTAATGTATCGGTAGCAATAACAGTAATGATTACATCAGGATTTCTTGACGGTTTTTGCATTTCTTTAAAAGCAGGAGCCTGAATTGTTTTTGGAGCATAGTTTATTAGAAATGGATTATCTGTTGATTGCCCTTGAACAATCACGGTAAACGAACTAAAAATTACGATCAGAAAGAATCTTGAAATAGATTTCATCTCAATGAATAGTTTGCATATTAAGGAAACGAACTAAAAAACGATCAGTAATTATACTTGATATATCGGAAGGCTTTGCAAAACCAGGGATTTTGTTCCAGATCAAAGTTTGAACGACTTCGAAACCGCAGATATTGGACAAAAGAACGGTTTTGCATAGCCTTCTATCGAATAGGTATAGTATAAAACTAACGGTTGTGAAATAATTGAATATTCGTTTTTTTTAACCCGAATTAAATAGTTAAAAAGATTTAGCTTAATGTTTAAATAAATACTTTTCAGAAAACAAACATAGAGCAGTGCATTACCCAAATTCGATAATAAAATATCCTAAATACATTTCTTATTTATTTGTGTTTCAGATCAGATACATAATTTATGTCTCTTAAGTTCTCTCTGACTGATACTACTTATGATAAAAATAGATTTAAATATTCTTTAAATACGTACAAACGGTTTCTGTTTCCACCGGTCACTTCTACCAAAATATTAAGATCCTCAAGTGATTTTATTAACTTATAGGCCGTCGGTCTTGATATTTCAGCCACTTCACTTACTCGTTCAGCTGTCATAACCGGACGTTTATACAAATGATTTATTACTTGTTGAGCATAACCGGTTCTGCTTCCTAAAGTTTGTAAGTCTTGATCTATTCGTTTCTGTAACTGTAAAATGCTATCGAAAGTCTGTATACCTTTTTTAGCTGTTTCAATGACCCCTACAAGAAAAAACTTAAGCCATTGTTTCATATCATTGTTTACGCGAACTCGCATTAAATTGTCATAATATTGAATTCGATGTTTTTCAAAGAAATCGGAGAGATATAATATGGGTTTCTTCAAAATTTCTTTACTGACCAAATATAAAGTTATCATCAAGCGACCCACGCGACCATTTCCATCCAAGAACGGATGTATCGTTTCGAACTGATAATGAACTATAGCAATTTTAATGAGTTCAGGTAAATGAATATCTTCGTTATGTACAAATTTTTCGAGATCACTCATTAACTTCGGTATACTTTCATGAACAGGAGGAATGAACATCGCATCATCGATTGTTGCCCCTCCAATCCAATTTTGACTTGTTCTAAACGCTCCTGGTTGTTTATGTTTACCTCTCACACCTTGCATTAATACACTATGTGTATTTCTAATGAGTCTGGATGAAAATGGTAATTTCTTAAGCTCATTAATCGCATGGTTCATAGCCGCAATATAATTCTGAACTTCTTCCCAATCATCTCTTTTCTCCGGTGATATATTTTCTTCATCCAACAATGCTTCTTCCATATTGGTCTGCGTACCTTCAATCTTACTACTTTGAGTAGCCTCTTTTGTTACATGCATACTAATAAATAGATCAATATTAGGGATATATTCCGAATACATATCCAATCGCCCTAATTGCCTGTCTGCTTTACTTAGGAGATCGATAACTTCCATATCGTCTATTTGCCAGGAGCGATTAATTGGATTTGGCTCAAAACTTTTATAAAGTCCCTGATTGACTAATTTACCAGCTTTAAAAAATTTCATGTTAATTTAAATAAGAGTTATCTTTATTTAAGAATTTCGACTTATTCTTAAATAAGAAAAGGAGTAATTTAAACAATCGCCTAAATATTAATTAATGCATTTCTTAAAAAAATTAAGGCTATTTTTTACTCTTAATAATTTGTTGGTGAAAATAAGCAATAATTAAATTAGTGAACAATCATCAGCAACTATAATTTAGCCACTTGTTTGTCGAAATATTGCAGGCTTTTCTTTATGTCAGGAACATTATTTTTGGGATTACTCTCGTACTCGATCGAAATCAATCCTTTGAAATTTTGCTTTTTCAGTTCCTGAAGAATACCAGGAATATCGATCACCCCATCTCCCCAAACCGTATCTTTAGCTTGTGGACGAGTTGAGGTAACATCCTTAAAATGCAGCTGAATAATATGTCCGTTTAGCTTTTTAATGCTTTTTAAGGGATTTAATCCCGAGCGCACCCAATGTCCGATATCTGCACAAGCACCAATATGCGGACCCTGTCCCTGAATGGCATCAAGTAACGTATCCGGATTCCAATACTGTGATGGCTGTGGATGATTATGGATAGCCACATTAATACCATACATATCACACAAATGCGATACATATGACATCTGATTTCGAAGTGGTTCGGCGGTTATATTTTTCACTCCCATATCCCTCGCAAAATCAAATATCTGTTTCCATTCTTTTTCGGTTTTTGGAGTGAGGACTCCATACGCCATCATATGGACACCATTCTTATTCAAAAAATCACGAATTTTTTCTTTTTTGGTAGCTGACATCGTATAAGCCATTTTTCCATCTATTCCACCACCTATTTTTTGTCCGGGCCAGGCTTCGATATAATGTAAGCCCAAATTTTTGACTTTTTTTACGGCCTGAAAAAATGTAAAATCACGAAATGTATAAGCCTGAACTCCAATTTTCCAACCTAATTTGGCAGGAGTTTCCTTTTTCTTAGCTCCACAGGAAGAGAGCGTTACTAAAAACAAAATGGCCAGAGTGGTATGTATAAAATTCTTCATAATCTCACGATTTCACAGTCATAGTTTCGGGATTCCAATGAATACTTTTCTTTTCAAAATAGCTCAAATTAGAAGCTAAGGCAGGTCCGGCAGCTCTCAGTCCGAAAACGGGTCCTTCTACCGTAGGTACTCCATTTCGTATCGCATCGAACCAATTCGCGAAATGATCATAATGCATGCTTTCTCCGGTATATCCTTCCGGCGCCTGATAATCCATGTGTTTGGGATCCAACATATGCTTTTTCAGGTTTCCATATTTTTTGTCATATGCGGCTACAAATTCCTCTTGTTCTTTTTTGGAAAAGGTATCAAATGAATTCCAACCTTCATAGCCGGGAGCTTTGGGAAATTTGTTTTTTGCTAAGGTCAGTGAGGTATAACCGGCATGAATGGCGCCTTCCGAGCCTATGAAGCGAATTCCCATTCCCCCGTTATTGTCACCATTTTCAAAATTGACATGTAAAACCAGATTAAACGCCGGATGTTGATCTGTCTTCGGATAATCATATACGCCCATCATGATATCGGGTACTTCTCTGCCGTCTTTCCAGTACCTCAATCCACCGGAAGCATAAATTCTATTGGGTCCGTGTGAACCGGTTACCATATGCAGCATCGAGAAAAGATGGACAAATAAATCGCCGGGAATACCTGTTCCGTAAGCACGATAATTTCTCCAGCGGAAAAAACGAACGGGATCGAATGGTTCTTTAGGAGCATCACCTAAAAACGTATTCCAGGAAATTGTCTCTTTCGATGCATCGGTCGGTATAGAATACTCCCAGGCACCCAATGCGCTATGCCGGTTTACATAAGCTTCCACATAATTCAAGTCCCCGATCTCACCTTGATTAATTAAATCCCTGACTTTTTGAAAAACAATAGAACTGACATACTGACTTCCCACCTGCATGGGATGTTTATATTTCTGATGAGCTTTAATCACTTCATGGCCTTCATCAATATGATGCACCATAGGCTTTTCGCAATAAACCGGCTTATTCTTTTTTAGAGCGTCCGTTGTTACGCGATGATGCCAATGATCAGGAGTAGCAATAATAACCGCATCAACCGAGGGATCATCTAAAACTTCCCGGTAATCTCTTGTTGTTTTAACCTGATCACCAAATACTTCTTTCGCATGAACTAAGCGACCGTCGTAACAATCCGCAGCTGCTACAAGCTCAATACCTTCATTATGCAATGCCGCCTTCGCATCTTTAAATCCCATTATTCCCAGGCCAATGCTTCCAACCTGAATACGGTCATTGGCAGGTACGTTACTCCTTTTTTTGAGTATTTGTACCCTTTTTGATTTTGCTGAAAGGCCGGATGCCAATAAAGAGGGGGAACTTGCCAAAAATGGTACTGTCAGACTAATTTTTTTTAGAAATTCCTTACGATTTAAATTCATGATGCCCCTCTACTTTATCAATTAATAACTAATTAGTAACATCAATTTAATAATCAATCTGATAGATTCAATAATTTTAATGAACTTTTAAACGTATTGAACTAAGTTATTTAACGTAATGTATAGACGACGGACGAACGACCACAGACGACAGAGTAGAGTTACGAAACATACATGTATTTTGAAATTTTACTTTTTGTTTTTATGAGGGATTGGGTAAAAGACAAGCGATCGGCTTTCAGCACTCAGCATTCGACTTTTTTACAATCAGTAACCTTACGTTCGGGTAATCTCAGAAATTTTATTTGAATCTAAAATAATGCTGATAAAGAATCAGAAAAACATTAATGGGGAGATTTGATATAAGTTTATCAGAAGTTATTATGCGGATAAGCTTAACAACTCAAAACATAATTTGCAATTGTTCATAAAAAGACCTTCGCGGTTAGTTAAAACCACGA
>DATFMK010000747.1:0-4186 GCA_035267005.1 Balneolales bacterium | reverse complement strand
TTTCTAAACGTAATATGTGTCTTTGCGAGTAGGGAGCGAATGTGATCGACGCGGTGACGAAGGAATCCCAAATCTTGTCGATGTAATCTTCTTCCGTTGTTTCTCGCTTATGGCTTTAACTACAGTAGGAGATTGCTTCGCATCCATAATTCCGGGTTAACATCTTAAAATATTATTACTCCACAGTGAACGGTTTTTCGATAATTAATGGGCTTGCAATGACACAAATACATTTTTAGACATTAAACAAATATTGTGTCATTGCGAGGAAGGAACGGTGGTGACTGACGCGGCAGTCTCCTTCCGTTGTTTGATGCTTATGGCTTTAACTACAGTAGGGGATTGCTTCACATCCATAATTCCGGGTTAACATCTTAAAATATTATTACTCCACAGCGAAAGGTTTTTCGATAATTAATGGGCTCACAATGACACAAATATGTTTTTGGGCTTTTTAAGGTATGTACTTAATCAATCCGCGCGAATTAGTTTATATTGATAGTTCGGTACTTTTTATTTATTTAAGATAGGTACTTACGTTCTTTTATCCCGGTAACACAAGTATTTGATTAACGTGAATTTGAGATAAGATAATTTTAAAAAAAAGACAATAGACCGTGACTGTTTTTGAAACAATAAATGGATTCATGGTTCAAAATTGTTAAATACATCTTTTAATTAACTTATAAATGCAGATATAAGCATCCTGGCTGCTATCGGCTACGGTCTATCGTCATTCTTATCACATAAATATTCTTGTTACGTTAAAAACAAACATTAACATCAAGTTTCCACTTAGAGAGGAGTTACCATGAAGCAGATCGCCGAGACCTATGATGTGAGCATGTTTAAAGACACATTCGAATATGATTTTACCTACATCAATGGATTTATGCGGAATGTGCACCGTTATTCCGGTCAAACCGCACTGACCGATCCCATTCAAAACAAATCCTGGACGTATTCGGGACTCAATAAGGAAGTCAATAAGTTGGCACACGCTCTTCTTAGAGATGATATCGGTAAAAACGATGTGGTCATGTATCAATTATTTAACAGTCCGGAATTTGCGTTTTTATACCTTGCCCCTCAAAAAATCGGAGCCATCAACTCTCCCATCAATTTCCTGCTCGCTCCTGTCGAAACAGCTGAAATCATCGACGAGAGTAAACCTACAATCTTTTTTTATGACGCCGAATTAAAAGACAAAGTTGAGAAAGCACTGGACAAGGCGCAACATAAGCCGGAATATGTGGTGATGGTCAATACACTTGGGAAAGCCGAACCCGGTTCTGATGTCACAACTTATGCTCAATATGTGAAAGAGCAATCGACTGATAATCCCGATATCTCCAGACCCAATCATATCTATGATGAAACGACTCGTCTCTATACTTCCGGCACGACCGGACGGCAGAAAGGCGTTCCGATCAACAATATCAATGACGTGCTTTCCGCTCATGATGTGATCATGCACTTCCCTTTGTCTCCCAAAGATAAAACCATGAACATGACCCCCTGGTTTCATCGGGGCGGCTTGTATTCGGGCGGACCCAATCCCACATTTTATGTTGGAGCGGAAGCGGTGATTCTCCGTAAATTTACACCCCGGAATGTGATGGAACATGTCGAGAAATACGGGATCACATTTCTGATCGGCGCGCCTCCGATGCTCAAGCTGTTGTACGATTTTCAGCAATCCAATCCCAAAGATCTGAGCAAACTCAAAGGGATCGTTACGATGGGTGCTCCACTCGAACGGGAAGCGTGCATCCGTTATCAGAAAACATTAACCCCGAATATTTTTAACGGATACGGCACATCAGAAGCTTTTTGGAACACGTTTTTACGTCCCTACGATCTGCCCCAAATGGCCGGTTCCGCCGGACGTTCTTGTACCGACGATGACGTCGCTGTCGTTAAAATCTATCCCGACCGCCGTGCCGAACCCGATGATTATGTCGCTAAAGATAATTCCGAAACGGGGGAAATCATTGTTAAAGCCCCGGCAAAAACGACGTATAGTTATCTGACTAAAACCGAAGCCAATGAACGAGTATTTTATAAAGGCTGGATTTATATCGGAGATTTGGGTGTTTGGGATGAAAACGAGTATGTCACCGTTGTCGGACGTAAAGACGATATGATCATCTCTGCCGGTGAAAATATCCATCCGGTACAGGTCGAGGAAGTATTGAACGAATACACGGGAGTGAATGAAACGGTAGTCGTGGGTGTTCCCGATGAGACGCGCGGCGAAGCGGTCGTCGCTTATATTTTAACGGAAGACGGTGCCTCGGTAACGGCCAAAGATCTCGCCAAACACTGCCGGGATCACGAACGGTTATCATCCTATAAGAAACCCCGTTTTTATCGCTTCATTGATGAAATCCCTTATACTGCGACCGGTAAAAAAGTGCATTATAAAGTCAGAGAAATGGCGATTAAAGACCAAAAGAAAGGATTGCTGAAAAGACCATAATTTATGGAAAATCATTATCCCGTTTCTAATTATAAGATGGAAATCGGTTGGGGCGATTGCGACGCGGCAGGTATCACATACTATGCTCAATATTTCGACTGGTTTTGTAATGCACGATTTCATTTATTGAAAGAACATGGAATCAAATACACAACCTGGTTTCTGAGAAATCATATTAGTCTGGTCGTGCTCGATACCGGCTGCCGTTACAAAAATCTTTTATATCCTGAAGAATCGATAACCATCAAAACGACGCTTGTAAAATTAACCCGTACAAGAGCCAAATTTACCTACAACCTTTTTAAGGATAATAAGATATTAGCAGCATCAGGATTTACGGCACATACCTATGTAAATCAGGATGGAAAAGTGTGTAATCTTGAAAAATGTAGTCCCGAACTCTGGGAGAAACTGAGTAGTGTATTTTTAAATAACAAGAGGTTTATTAGTGAGTAAACGAATTGTCATTACAGGAATGGGCGCTGTTACGCCGGTTGGCATTGGCGTATCCAATTATTGGAAAGGATTAATTGAGGGGAAGGGTGGTGTTGGTCCCATCACAAAATTCGATGCCAGTGATCTGACCGTGCAAATAGCAGCGGAAGTACCCGGTTTCCATCCTGAAGAGTTCATGAGTAAAAAACTGGTGAATCATACCGATCCGTTTACTCAGTTTGCTCTGGCAGCGGCTAAAGAAGCTCTGGAAGATATCACCATCGATAATCCGGAGCGTACCGGAATTGTCATGGGAAGTGCTGTCGGTGGAATTACGACCATAACGCAAGCCCAGGACAATTTAACAAAAACCGGCAATCACCGGATAAGTCCGCATTTCATGCCAAGTATATTGGGGAATGTCACCGCTTCACGAGTAGCGATTGAATATGGATTGAAAGGTCCCAGTCTGACGGTCAGTACCGCCTGTTCATCCGGAGCGGATGCTATCGGTATCGCATCGGAAAAATTGATGCTGGGAGAAGCGGATATCATGATCGGTTTGGGAGCTGAATGCATCTTACGTCCGCTGGTCATTGACGGACTCAGCTCAGCACGGGCCTTATCGCGAAACAACGATCATCCGGAATTGGCCAGCCGCCCGTTTGATAAAGACCGGGACGGATTTGTTATTGGAGAAGGTGCCGGAGTCGTCGTTTTGGAAACGCTCGAACATGCCCAACAACGAGGCGCGACAATTTTTGGAGAACTGATTGGTTATGCCAATATCGGCAGCGGCTATCATATCACTTCGCCCGAACCGGATGGAAGCAGTGAAATACGTTGCATGCAAAAGGCATTAAAAATGGCCGATCTCGATCCTTCTGATATCGATTATATCAACGCGCATGGGACATCAACACCTGTTGGTGATCCTATCGAGACGCATGCGGTTAAATCTGTTTTCGGAGATTACAGTAAAAATATCCCCATTAGTTCAACCAAAGGGGCCACCGGACATTTGATGGGAGCAGGTGGAATTACCGAGATGATCGCTTGTCTTAAAGCGATTGAAGAAGGAATCGTACCACCGACCATCAACCTGAAAAATAACGACCCGAAATGCGATCTGGATTATGTGCCGCAGGAAGCCCGTAAAGTGGATGTCAACATCGCCATGTCTAACTCCTTCGGCTTCGGCGGACAAAACGCTTCGTTGATTGTTAAGCATTTTGAATAAAATTTTGCCGCAGATTTCGCGGATTTAAG
>DATFMK010000746.1:0-2132 GCA_035267005.1 Balneolales bacterium | reverse complement strand
AATGTACTTTTTTGCGATGGTGTGGTGTTTTTTCTTGACAGGGGCCTTTTAATGTATTCCCACAAAATGTGGCTGGGACTTATAATTTCAATAGGTTATACTAACTCTATGTTTAATACTTATTCAATTTCGAAATATTTTTTCTGCTTTTTACATTTCACCAACCTACCCTTAAAATCATAACTATCTGTATTTTAATGAAATAAAAAATTTCGCCATAATTTAGTATCGCCTTGATTTTCTCTATAGTATGATATAGTATTAAACATATGCTCCAAATTCACATGCGTTTAATACGTTATCATTGGGGGGATATTATGGCAAACCAAACTGATCCACAATCTAGATTAGCCGAGCTATTTAAACAAGAAAAATGCTATACCATTGATGAACTTAGTCGGCGCCTTAACTATTCTTTGATTTCCATCCGTCGTTTCTTAAAAGCAATGGGTTACTATTCTAGCTTTACCCACAACAGCAAGTGGTACACGCTGCAATCAATTCCCTCTTTTGATAAAAACGGTATTTGGTTCTATCAAGATATTGGGTTTTGCAAGCATGGCAATTTGAATCAAACAATTGCCCGCTTTATAGACAAAAGTTTTCAAGGTCTCACAGCAAAAGATCTGTTCAATATCCTATCAGTGCCATGCCATCCGATACTTAATCAGATGTATAAAAAGAAAAATATTGATCGGTATCACACACCAAAAGGCTTTGTTTATCTATCAGTCAGTGAAAGCAAAAAACGGCTGCAATTAAAACGTTTACAAGTTTTAACACCTGCCCAAAAAATTGAACGCTTAAATCCTCAAACAGCTGTTTACGTTTTGGTTGAACTCATTAAAAATCCAAAAGCATCTTTCTTTGAGCTTTCAGTAGCGGTAAAGAAAAAGAAAGTAGCGGCTTCACAGCAAGCAATTGCTCAATTATTTAAAGATTATGATTTAAAAAAAACTCCACCGTAATTGAACTTATACAATTTTTTCGCAACCAAGCTTTTATCCATAACTTACCAAACCGACTCTTTGAAAAGACGCCCACAATTGCCTTCAAACCGGATCGGACACACTGTCCTATTTGTCAACGCTCTCTTTGTGTTCTCAAAACAAGAAATCATCGTAAAATCATAGCAATCGGTATTGGAACTTTCATCGCCCATGAAACTACTAAGTATTGCCCGCAACATCGGCATATCGGATCATTCAAATCCGACGAACTGCCTATGATTGTACCTGCCGACTCTAATTTTGCATTTAATGTTCTGGTTGAAGTCGGCACGTTGCGTTTTAACGAAAATCGCCAGGTTGCTGAGATTCAATTAATTTTGCTGCAAAAACATGCCATCAAAATATCAACGAGCGAAGTAGAAGTACTTATCAATAATTTCCTTTTTTATCTGACTGCGGTTCACCAACAAAATAATGATCTCATTAAGCAATATATTGAAAAACAAGGCGGCTATATTTTGCACTTAGACGCAACCTGCGAAGGCGACAGCCCTAAACTGGTTTCAAGCATAGATCCTATCTCCGGCTTTGTTCTGTATTCAGCTAAGCTTAAAAGTGAAAACAAAGAGGATCTCATCGGATTCCTTGAAGAAATTAAAATCCGTCTGGGCATACCACTTGCTGTCGTTTCTGATATGGCCGAGGCAATTAAATCGGCAGTAAAATCAGTATTTGGAAATATTGCCCACTACATTTGTCATTTCCACTTTCTGCAGGCTATTGGGTTAACGCTTTTTGATAATGAGTGTTCAGCGCTACGAAAAGCATTATCAAAGGCTGCTGTTGCCGGTAACCTTAAAACGATCAGACGCAAAATGAGTAATAAATTTGACGAGCTGCCCATTAGTGAAATCGAAACTTTTTTAGAAAAACCGCAAGTCTTCGGCAAAGCTCTGATTGCATCGCAACTTTCTGTTTATTATTTAATTCTGTGGATTCTTGATTATGGCTCCAATGCAGACGGTTATGGTTTTCCTTTTGATCACCGACACCTGAATTTTTATAATCGTTTAAAAACCGCCTATTCACTTATAAAAGAAGTTATTCCTCTTTATTCGATAAAAAATAAAAACCGTAATATCATTTGGAAACTTTATCATGAAATTAAAGAAATTGTTGAAA